>CAYRQG010000166.1:0-1664 GCA_964426345.1 uncultured Candidatus Peribacteria bacterium | reverse complement strand
CCTCGCGTTGCAGGGTCACTGGTTCCGACCAGTACGGCGTTTCATCCTTCTGCAAAATCAGATGCGACAGATCCACAACCGGCAGATTCCCTTTTTTGATTTCGGTGAGCACGCGCAGGCGCAATAACTCTTTTTTGTTCTTGGCAATCTCGCGGTCTTTCAGTCCCAGGTAATCCTGAATGTGTTCCAGTTCATCCCATTCATCATCGGTCACTTCTACGTCTTCACGTACATGCTGAAATGCAATGACATACGCCTGCACGCGGATGGCGTCGAGAACCTCAAGCGGCAGATCCAGTTCTTCGCGCATCGTTTCAAGTCCGTCGATTTCTTCCTTGGTGAGCTTTCCATCCCGCACTGCCTCCAGCACTGCCTGCCGGAATTCCCGTGCACTGGCACCGATTCCTTTTTTCGCGAGCGTGGTGAGAGTGGGAATAATTGCGAGCATCAGAGGGAGAGGAAGAGCTGGTGGATGGATGCATCTCCGCGGACTTCCGGGTGAGAGGTACCGGCAAGAATGCGCCCCGATTGTACGAGTACCGGTTCATGTGTGATGGGATGAGTGGCAAGGACGGAGACGCCACTTCCTGTCCGTGTGATCCGAGGTGCGCGGATGAATGCGGTTTTCACGGGATGATCAATTCCCTGGACTGTCAGATCCGTTTCAAAACTGTCGCGCTGTGTGCCGTAGGCGTTTCGTTCCACGGTGATATCAATCAGATCCAGCGTGCGCGGCGCATGTTTTCCTGTTGCTTCCTGTGCAATGAGAATCGCTCCGGCGCACGTTCCGAAAACAGCGATTGTTTGCTTGAGTGCTTCTGTTCTGATCCACTCCCCTACTTTCGTCTCTTCCAAAAATCGTGCGATGACCGTGCTCTCTCCGCCGGGAATGATGACGTGTGTGAGTGCTGTGCAATCGGCAAGGGTCCTGATTTCGGTTGCCTTTTGCCCAAGCATGTTCAAGCTCTCTGCGTGTTCCGCGACATCACCCTGAAATGACACAATGCCTATCGACATAGTTGTACTGTAGCAAATTACAGACCGCGCTCCTGCATTTTTGTCTCCAATGTGCCAATCTCGAGTCCCGCCATGGGATTTCCCAGTCCTTCAGAGACGCTCGCTACCATTGCCGCATCCTGGAAATGCACCGTTGCGCGCACAATCGCTGCGGCGGTTTTTGCCGGGTTTTCGGATTTGAAAATACCCGATCCCACAAACACGCCTTCGGCTCCGAGTTCCATGAGGAGGGCGGCATCGGCGGGTGTTGCAATTCCTCCTGCAACAAACGTGACGACCGGCAGGCGCTGGATATCGCGGACGTGTAATACAAGATCGAGCGGAATTCTATTCTGCGTCGCGTACTCAACCATGTCATTACGGCGCATGTCTTTGAGTCCATTGATTTCTTTTTTGATCATCTTCAAATGACGGACTGCTTCAATCACGTTTCCGGTTCCTGCTTCGCCTTTCGTACGGATCATTGCAGCACCTTCGTTGATGCGGCGCAGCGCTTCTCCCAAATTGGTGGCGCCACAGACAAACGGCACTTTGAACTGCTTCTTCGCGACGTGATCAAACGGATCGGCAGGAGTGAGCACTTCACTTTCATCAATAAAATCGACTGCGAGTGATTCGAGTACACGCGCCTCTGCGGTGTGACCGAT
>CAYRQG010000165.1:279-1722 GCA_964426345.1 uncultured Candidatus Peribacteria bacterium | reverse complement strand
AAAAGATGCTTTTACCCGCCACCTCTCATACACTCTTTCCATGCCAAACCCCTCCGTCGAAAACTTCGCCCGCTGGCAACATGCGCTGCTTACGCGTGATCCTGAACAGGTTGCCGATCTGTACGCGGATAACGCGACTCTCATTCCCACGATGTTCAAAAAAATGGCGACGGACCGCAACGCCATTGTGGAGTACTTCACCTTTTTCCTGTCACTGCTTCCCTCCGCCACCATGAAGCAGGAAGAAGTGATTCCCACCTCGGACGACTGCTACCTCCACTGCGGCGTGTATCGTTTCGCACTCACAGTGGAAGGGGAAAAGCAGGAAGTCGATGCGCGGTTTACGATGGTGTGGCAGAAAGTGGGTGACGAGTGGCGCATTCTGCATCATCATTCATCAAGAAATCCTACGCTGTAGCCTTCCTGTTCCTGGCCACACAAAAGTCTCATAAAAGGATGATTTTGGATGTTACATCTCTTACACTCCTTCCATGTCCCCTCAAGAAATCTCCGGCGGCACAGCCCATCCACTGCCAGCGGACGTAAAGAAAGCCCTGGCCGCAGATAAAGAAGCGCTCGCACTCTGGGAAAGTCTGACCCCGCTTGCCCGCAATGAATGGATCTGTTGGGTGGAGTATGTGAAGAAAGCGGAGACGCGCAAAGAACATATTGAACGCATTCCCGAACAGCTCAAAGAAGGGGATCGTCGTCCATGCTGTTGGATGGGCTGTATGCATCGTAAAGATAAGCCGCTGAGTTCCACGCAAAAATGGTTACTGGAAAAGAAGAAACCAAAAAAGTAGACCTCCCTATTTTCATACCCTCATACCATGCCCTTCCTCTTCACAATCATCGGCCTCATTGCCCCGCGCTTCACGATCTTCATTCTGTGGTTGGCTTCGCCCTGGTTCACCGGCGTCTTCGAAACGCGCCTGTGGCCCATTCTCGGATTTTTGTTCCTGCCCTTCACCCTCCTCTGGTACAGCGTCGTGATCAACTGGTTTGGCGGACAGTGGGGTTGGGTGCAGATCCTTATGATGATCATTGCTGTGCTGGCGGATCTGAGTTCCTCCAAGCGGGGAGCGAAGCGATGATGTTACGCACCATGTGCGGCGTTGCCATAAGAGTGCGCGCATTCTTCATTCTGTCTTGACGCTGCACCATCACCACGCCCCTGCAATATTTTGTTTACATTCACGCATCGGTACTATTTAAAGATGAGTCACACTATTCCTTCCAATGTGTTGCGCCTGCGTTCTTTTGGCATTCTTCTGGGTGCGGCATTTTTTTTGATTGCACTGCCGACATACGCCGCTGTCAGTACCGATACACTGTCTGCGTACTGGAAGTTTGATGAGACAAGCGGCACAAGTGCTGCGGATGCTTCGGGCGACGGAATGACCGCAACTCTGACGAGCGGCGCAGCAATTACCACGGAAATTC
>CAYRQG010000165.1:0-248 GCA_964426345.1 uncultured Candidatus Peribacteria bacterium | reverse complement strand
TGTCCCCGATGGATTTGCCTCCTTCCCGTCCGGTCTTACCTTCTCACTGTGGGCGAAGCCTACCGCTGTCACCAATTGGGCAAGATTCATTGATTTTGGAAATGGAGAGAATGACAACAATATTCTCTGGGCCAGAGACGGTGTAACCAACAATATGACGTTCGAGGTGTATAATGCAGGCATATCGGGAGGGAAAGTAACGGCATCGAATGCCATTACCCTGAATCAGTGGCATCACTATGTAGTGA
>CAYRQG010000164.1:0-1793 GCA_964426345.1 uncultured Candidatus Peribacteria bacterium | reverse complement strand
CTTTATTACAGCGTCCCCCGATAACTGATTACCGATAACCGATAACCCTTCGGCCATAATGCTTTCAATAGCATTCACCAGCACATCCACACGCATCACCATCCCGGCTCCCCCACCATACGGCGTGTCATCCACCTGATGATATTTGCCCGTCCCGAAAGACCGGAGATCATGAAAATGGAGATCAATCAGTTTGTCGTCCTGCGCACGCTTCAAAATGGACTCGGTGAGAGGCCCCTGAAACATACCCGGGAACAGCGTCAAAATGTCGATCCGCATGTGGCTAGCTTATAGGTTTTAGGTTTTAGCTTCTAGGAAATATAAAAGTACCCTTTGCCCCTATAACCTATCACCTATAACCTAAAACCTAGAATGATAGATATTCTCATCCCCACCTACGAGCCCAATCCCGACTATCTGCGCGCAGCCATCAAATCTGTGCTGGATCAGACCAATACCGATTGGCTGCTTCTGGTGCATGATGATGCATCCACCATGGATGTGCGGAGTGTCGTGCACGAATTCATCCAGCACTCCAATGTCGGTTTTAAAAGGAGTCACCATAGACAGGGAATCGGCGGCAACTGGAATGCATGTCTGGGCAACGCACGCAGACCCTACGTGCAGTTTTTATTTCAGGACGACACCTGGCACCCCACGTATTTACAGGAATCGGTAGAAGTTCTGAACCGCCATCCGTCTGTCGGATTTGTGGCATCGGATCACGAATATGACTGCGCAGAGAGTGTGGCCAATGCGTATTTGTATCAGGAAGTGCGCACGTTCCGGAACGAGAATATTGCCAATGGCATTCACGACCACGAGGAATTTTTGAAGTACTGGATTCAGCATGAACTGCATCCCAATATGGTGGGAGAGCCGAGCTTTGTGATGATGCGCAATGAGCTCGTCAAATCTGTAGGAAAATTTGCCGAGGATCTGCCGCAGTTTCTGGACGTGGAATACTGGCTGCGGTGTCTCATGAAAACCGACTGGTTCTACCGCAAAGAAAACCTGGGCAGCTTCCGTGTGCATCCGGGCGGCGCCAGCGCGCAGAATCAGGAATCGGGTGCAGGCATTTACGACAGACTGGAATGCTTTGAGCGGGTCATCCGTCTGGCCCCCACATGGGATATCAACCGGTCCGCACGC
The DNA here is from genome assembly GCA_964426345.1 of uncultured Candidatus Peribacteria bacterium. GTDB lineage: Bacteria > Patescibacteriota > Gracilibacteria > Peribacterales > Peribacteraceae > CALREJ01. The sequence continues at coordinate 641 of CAYRQG010000164.1, read as the reverse complement.
AAAGCACGCAAAACTGCGCTGGTAACCATGGCCCGGAAATTCCTGAAGCGCCGCAAAGAAGGCAAGAACACTCCTGTAGCAAGCAGCGGAAAATTCAAGAAATTTGCGATGCGGCATCCGGTGCTGATGGGAACTGCTCTCGTACGCGCGCTGCTTAGACCATCTGTTTCATAAGCGCGCTCACATCCTGAATACGCACTTCTTCCACCAGCGCTGTCTCTTTCCCCTGCCGTGGCACCAGCTGTTCGTAGAAGCTCGGCACCTCTTCAGTCTGATACAGGATTCCGGTCGCAATTCTTTCTGATGTATTCACCGCCAGTTCGCGCGCTTTCTTGAAGTCTGACGTATCGTGATTTTCCAGGTGATAACATTTCTCGAGCAGATAGTTGTGCGTCGCAAAGTAGTTATAGGTGGGACATGCCTGGAGGAAATCGACGAAGGCAAACCCGCGATGCGCAATCGCTTTCTTGAGGATATCGGTCATCTGCGCAATATCGCCGGAGAAACCGCGAGCCACAAACGTGGGCTCGAGTGAGAACACAAAATCCATACTCGGAAGCGTCTGTTCGGGGATACCGTTTGGCGCAGCGTTCATCTTCTTTCCCTGTGGCGTGAGGCTGCTCGCCTGTCCGGTTGTGAGT
>CAYRQG010000163.1:0-1799 GCA_964426345.1 uncultured Candidatus Peribacteria bacterium | reverse complement strand
TCGAAATTGGCCCAAAGGATCTGGAGAATTCCCAGGTCGTCTTTGCAAGGCGCGATCTCAGCACGAAAGAATCTGTCACGATGGATGCATTCACGCCCGCATTTGTGAAAGAATTACTGGGCAAGATTCAGCAGGAACTCCTGGACCAGGCAACTGCATTAATGGAATCCCATACGCATACAGCAGAGACTGCAGACAAACTCCGCGAGGTGATTGCAAATGACGGCGGTATGGTCTGGGCTCCGTGGGATGGCGAGAAAATTACGGCCAATAAGATTAAGGATGAGACAAAAGCGACTATTCGTCTCCTTGGTGATCCGGCTCTTGCAACAGGAAAGACCGATCTCTTCTCTGGAAAACCGGCAACTGAGTGGGCGCTGTTTGCAAAGGCGTACTAATCCGGACTAGAACAGAAGCGTCCAGAACAGGAGTGCTGCAATAATTCTATACACACCAAACGCAACAAACGTGTGCTTCTTCACATACCCGAGGAGCCACTTGATGCTCGCGAGTGCGACGATGAAGGAAACAATAAATCCGATAGCGAGTAACCCGCTTTGATCAAATGACATTTCGTCGTGATGTTTCACCACTTCCAGAAGTGTTGCCGCCAGCATCACTGGAACAGCGAGCACAAAAGAAAAATCAACAATCGCTTTCCGGCTGACTCCAAGCAGTGTTCCACCCACAATCGTTGCGCCACTGCGTGACACACCCGGCACAACGGCCAGCGCCTGACACAGGCCAATCAGGAATGCCTGCTTATAACTGATAGACCCCATATCGGCGACATCGTTCTTGGAAGGCGTATGGAGTTTTTCAAAGGCAATCAGGATCAATCCCCCAATGAAGAGGGACCAGAGAATGGTGGGGATATTTTCAAAGAGCACGTTGCGGATCACCTTCTCCAGAATAAATCCGATGATGGCTGTGGGGATAAAAGCGACGATAATTCTGAGCATCACATCTTTGCGCACAAGGAGCGATTTCCAGTACACAACAAGTACCGAGAGAATGGCACCCAGCTGAATCACCACCTGAAACGTTTTCAGAAACTCCGACTGCTGCAGCTTCAGAAGTTCCGAGACGAGAATGAGATGAGCAGTGGAAGAGACGGGCAGGAATTCAGAAAATCCTTCGACGAGTCCGAGGATGAGTGCGTGCAAAACTGTCATAGGCAATGAGTATAAAGAAAAGAGGGAAATTGAAAATTGATAATTGATAATTGATAATTGAAAATTACGGTTTACTTTTCCTTCGGAAAAGTTAGGAGGGAATTACAATAAGAAAAATTCCACAATTCTCAATTTTCCATTTTCAATTATCAATTCGTTCCATCGTCAGCGCCTGAAAAGGCTGATACTTATAATCTTTGCCCAGCACAATGCGCACAACACTTCCTGTAGCCGTTGTCTCCGTTTTTTCCTGCTGGGAAATATTCATATTCAGGAGATTACTGAAGAAGCCAGCCACCTGTTTATCCGATGACTGGGTGAAGGTAATGAACGATGTGGGAATGGCGATGGTGGTTGTATTGCTCGTTTTTTTCTCCGGCACCGGAGCGGGATCAACGGTAAATCCATAGCGGCGGAGTTCATTTTCAAGGCGGTACGCAGCGAGTGCGTTAGCAGATACATTCACCACCTGCATGTGCACACCCGAGAGATACAGCTCGCGGTGATACATGAGGAAAGATGCAAATGCTGCCATCTGTCCCCAGCCTGTTTTATCCGTAGGAAGGGGCGACGGAAGAAGGACACTGGCTCCTTCGTAGAGTGCGGGATCGGCGGGATAGAGGA
>CAYRQG010000162.1:0-1813 GCA_964426345.1 uncultured Candidatus Peribacteria bacterium | reverse complement strand
CGTGCGATTCACATTCGCAAGGTCCTCGGTTCGATCCCGAGATCGTCCACCATTCATGAGTAAGGTTTGCTTGCCACTCTTTGATTTTAAAATATGCTGGGTTGAGAAAAGAACCGGATGCCGGTTCTTGCACAATCGCTCATTGAAGGGAGAGGGATCATGAATGCGGGCTCAGGAATATTTCGTCTGTATATGAAAAAGCCGGCAACTCTCGTCAGGCAGTCTCATGCGGATCGTTGGTGTGCCCTCATGATTGTCGGTGCACTGGCTGCTGTCATCGGTTTGTCTATGATCGATGCATCTGCATGAAGGAGTGCCTGATAGTGGAGAATGGCAAAGATGAGCGCATAACGCCCGTTTCGTACCTGGTTTCAGGTATAAAAACGGGCTGTTTTTCATCAAATAATCCGATCCCGAAATCGTTCATCATTGGTTTACCAGTGGAGACTGGAGGAATCTCCTGAGTAGGAGTTGGCAATCATCCTGTTTTTGCTATTCTTAGCCCAGAAGAGAGCCGGTTGTCGGCTCTTGTGTGTTCATTAAGCCAAAGGCGTTTCCATGACCATTCCTGATGTAGAAGACATACCAAAGCCGAGAGATGGTGAAGATCTTATGGACTATATGAAACGGTGTAGGCCAGAGATCCGAGCATGGATCATTGGTACCCTTATCCTTGGCGTGATTTTTGCGACGGCAAGGGAAAAAGTAGCGGAATCTCGTTAATGAACATGTTGCCCATCTGAACCTCGTTTGGGGTAGGGGATGGGCTGTTTTTCGTGTATCCTAAGCCTATGCCTATCCGCCCCGACCGTATTTTGTATGAAGACGAACACCTGCTTGTGGTAAACAAGCTGGAGGGTGAATTGGTGGTGACTGCGGGTGGATTTGGGAAGAAGCCGCTCTTCGATTTCCTGAAGAAAGATCACCCGACACTGCGCGTGGTGCACCGCCTCGACTTTGGAACGTCTGGCGTGATTGTGTTTGCAAAAACGGCGGAGGCTTTGCGCAATATCCGCGCCAAGGATTTTAAGGGTTGGGTAAAACGCTATCGCGCGCTCGCCGCTGGGTATATGAATCAGCGTGTCGGAACAATCGAGCGTTCACTGCCTGCACGTACGAAGAATGAACTGGTACCGGCTGTGTCGCACTTCAAAGTATTGGAACCGTTCCGCACGGCTTCGTATGTGGAAGTCCTGATTGATACCGGCCGCAAACATCAGATCCGCCAGCATCTTAAATTTATCGGACATCCGCTTCTGATGGACCCGCTCTACGGGAATGAAGAGATGGATAAGTCCTTCAAGAAGAAGCACAAGTATCATCGCTTCTTCCTGCATGCGTATTCGCTCGAATTCCCACATCCCATCACCGGAGAAAAAATCCGTGTGGAGGCGCCTATCTCTCAGGTGTTTGAGAAGGTGCTTAAAGAATTGAGAATGGAGAATTGAGGATTGAGAATTACGCTTTTGCCCTATACTCTTTTTGCATGAGAGTCTTTTCTGGAATCCAGCCATCGGGACAATTGCACTTGGGCAATTATTTTGGCTCCATTAAGCCAAACGTCGATATGCAGCAGGAGGCGGATCAGAGTTTTTACTTTATTGTTGATCTGCACGCACTCACAACGGTGCAGGATCCAAAGATGCTTCGCACGTATCGGCACGATGCTGTGCTTGATTTGTTGGCATGCGGATTCAATCCCGAAGAATCAATTTTTTTCTACCAGTCCGATGTTCCAGAACACACGGAACTGATGTGGATTCTTTCCACGCTCGCACCCATGGGACTCCTGGAGCGTGCGGTCAGTTATAAA
>CAYRQG010000161.1:1706-1958 GCA_964426345.1 uncultured Candidatus Peribacteria bacterium | reverse complement strand
AAGGTAACATATGCGGATCTTCTGAAGGTATTCTGGGAGAACCACAATCCTACGACCAAAGATCAGCAGGGACCGGATTTTGGCAGTCAGTACCGGTCGGTGATTTTCTATCATGATGACGCACAGAAGCAGGAAGCGGAACAATCGAAAGAGGCACTCGAACAATCAGGCAAATGGAAACATCCGATTGTCACGCAGATTGCGCCTGCCGGACCGTTCTATTCTGCCGAGGAATACCATCAGCAGTATTTA
>CAYRQG010000161.1:0-1696 GCA_964426345.1 uncultured Candidatus Peribacteria bacterium | reverse complement strand
GATTAGAAGAGCGATGCACCGAGTACCATCACCAGGCTGGCAACCCAGCCGATTCCGACTGCCAGAATGAGCTGACTCTGTCGATCTTCCACTTCGCGCAGAGATTTGCCCGCAAGAACAAAACCGGGATGCGGTCCGTCGTAATGCCGGAGCACGACTGCACTGCGCACTCCTTCCTGCGGCTGCCAGGTGAGACGACTTTCTTGCGTGCGCGCATTCTCAAACACGCCAGTGGGTAATTCGGGAATTTTGCCATTCAGTAAGCCCGAAGCGGCAACCGGCTTCCCGGCATCATCGAAAAGGATAATGTAGGGAAGAAGACTGGTGGCAATATCGACCGTACCCAGAGGAAGAACGCTGGGATACGCAACACCTGTTGCAAGGGCGGATGCAGTGGCCTCTGCCATTTGTATCTGGGAATCATTTGCAGACTGCCGGATATCCTGCTGCACGGATGTATAGATCAATCCACACAGCAGAGTGACGATTCCCGCAAGAGAGAACAGGCGCAAAATGTGGACACGCATAAAAACTAGGAAGAAAATCCATCGTAGCATAGAAACAGTCATTCTTTCGTCAATTTTTTTCTTTCGTTCACTTCCTTCCTATGGCAAAAGTTCCCCAGAAAAAGTCCAAGATTGCGTCTCTCTTTTTTAAAAAAGAAGCACGCGGTTTTTCTTTACTTGAAATGGTCATGGTCATCGGTGTGCTCGGTATCATCAGCACCGCCACGATTCCAATGTACCGTAAATACCAGGTCAGCAGCGATTTGAATAACGCACAGGCGCTTATTACACAGGGCATCAGCCGCGCACGTCAGCTGGCACAGTCCGGCAAGAACGATGATGCATGGGGCTTTTCCTCACAGTACGGCGTGCTCTACGAAGGCCGCAACTACCCATCGCGCGTGAGTGGCAAAGATGAACTCTACGCCATTCCCTCCACCATCACGGTGTCGGGTGTGACCGATGTGTCTTTTGAAAAACTGAGTGGAAAGCCAAGCACAAACGGAAATATCACGCTCTCTGCATTTGATGGCCAGCAGCGCATTATCAACATTGCTGTGAACGATGCCGGTATTGCCATGAACACCAACGATCTTCTGGTGATCTGCCACGAACCGGGCACACCCTCTGCACAGACGCAGTACATTTCCGATGCAGATCTGCCTGCGTATCTGGCTCTGGGCGATACCACCGGCGCCTGTCCCGTGGTAGTCGCAAGCAGTTCCTCCAGCAGCAGCGCTGTCAGCAGTACTTCTTCCTCTGCAGTCTCCAGCTCTGTAGCAAGTTCGGTTGCCAGTTCCGTTGCATCCTCTGTTGCCAGCTCTTCTGTCAGCAGTTCCGGCGGAGGTTCGGGTGGTGGCTCCAGCGCAGGAGGACTGAGCACAGTCACCAAAGGAATTCTGCTCATGGAACCCACAGCACAATCCGCATTGAATATCAGCGGGAACGGTACGCTCAGCATTGCAAGTGCAGGTGTCATCATGCTGAATACCAGCAATCCCTACGGTGCGTTGATTTCCGGAAACGGCGTTGTCTCTTCTCCGCATTTGTACACGTACGGCACACCGGGAGTGCGTGTGACAGGTAATGGCTCTTTCAATACAACAGTGCATACCAATACCGTTCCGGTTGCAGACCCGCTTGCAGCCCTGCCCGTTCTTATAAATATCATTGTTGATCGTTCGGTTCCC
>CAYRQG010000160.1:1663-1973 GCA_964426345.1 uncultured Candidatus Peribacteria bacterium | reverse complement strand
CGCTGTAGCCTAGCATGTGGGCAGACGTCTTGAACTTGCGTTCGGATTCGCTTTATTTTTTCTTGTAAATGTCGGTCACGCTCTGTTTGCTCTCGATGTGCTGAATGACTTCGGCCAGCAGGGGGGCGATCGGGAGTATTGTCAGACCAGGGAACTGATGTTTGGGCGGAATGCTGTCTGTAACCACCACTTCCTTGAATTTGGCTTCCTTCAGACGTTCAATGGCAGGGCCGGAGAAGAGTGCATGGGTAGCTGCCACGTAGACATCGGGGTTGGCACCCTTTTTTACGAGGGCTGCTTTTGCGGTAGA
>CAYRQG010000160.1:0-1653 GCA_964426345.1 uncultured Candidatus Peribacteria bacterium | reverse complement strand
TTCATAAGACTTTCAACAGCTTGAGTCAGAGTTCCTGCTGTATCAATCATATCGTCGAACAAAATACAGGTGCGGCCTTCCACTGGACCCACGACTTCCAGACTTTCTGCTTCGTGATGGCCGGTTCTGTTCTTCTGCATAATGGCGAGATCTGCTCCCATCTGATCCGCAAATTTCTTTGCCTGCTTGGCGCCGCCCACATCGGGAGAGACAACGACAGGGTTGTCGAGCTTCTTCTTGAAGTACTGTGCAAAAATCGGGCGTGCATCAAGGACGTCTACCGGAACGGAGAAGAATCCCTGAATCTGATCACTGTGGAGGTTGAGGGTAATAATGTGATCCGCTCCTGCCTGCTGCAGAAGTACGGCCATCAGTTTGGCGGAAATCGGTTCGCGTGGTTCAGACACTCTGTCCTGGCGCGAGTAGGGGAAGTACGGGAGGATGATGTGCACGTGAGAGGCAAAGCTCAGTTTGGCTGCCTGGCACATCAGGAAGAGTTCGAAGAGTGCTTCGTGTGGATCAACCCCCGGGGCCTGCAGCAAATACACCTCCTGTCCTCGGACGGATTCTTCGTATTTCACGTAGCACTCGCCTGAGGCAAAATGCTTGAGCATAATTTTGCCCAAAGGAATGCCTAATTCCTCAGCAAGGCTGCTAGCAAGGGCCGGATGAGTGGAGCCCGCAAAGAGATGCATTGTGTAGTACTATTATAGCAAATGCACGTCCGTTTCACCACTGTCATCGGCATGCCTGTTACAGATGATCAATCGGGCGAGGACGTCGGTTTTATCACCAATATCCTCATTCATCCCGATACAGCCACTATTGAGGGGTTCTTTGTGGGGATTCCTGCATTCCTCAGTATGCAGACACTCTTTCTGCCTGCGCACGATATTCTCCATTTCGGGTCGCGCGTCCGCATTCGCCACCCCGATGTCCTCGCGCCGGTCGGAGAATTGGTTCGTCTGCAGACACTCCTGGAAGACGGTCGCATGGTGTTGGGACAAAAGATGATGACCGAATCCGGACAGCTGCTGGGTGTGTGTCGTGATGTGCAATTTGATACGCGCGCCTTTCAGGTGGAATGGTTCTTTCCGAAAAAATGGTTCCGCTGGCGCCGCTCTGTTCCGCGGTCTGCCGTTCTTCAGGTGACACCCGATACCATTCTTGTGCGTGATGGTCTCACGCCTGTTCCCGTGGCTCCCGCCGACGCAGTACTATCGACCTTTGTGGATTTGGATCCGGCGTAAAGTAAGTGACCCGCCTTCGCCGAGGCTACGGTGGGTTGTTTGATCTGCGACTCGCGCTGCGGCAGCTCGTCTTTGGTCAAACAACAAAAAAGGAGGCCGAAGCCTCCTCTTTTTAAGCATCAACGTATGATTTAGTTACCAGCAACCTGGTTTGCGAGGTAGACAGTGACCAGGCTCACAATGACGCGAGCGAAGAGCACAATCACCAAACCTCCAAGAGCGTAGAAGATAGTCTTCTTTGCCTTGTCCTTCTGTTCGTCTTCACCCTGGGAGACAATCAGGCGGATACCTGCAATCACAATCACCACAACGGCGATGAGTGCAAGGAAGTTCAGGATAGCAGCCAGGATGTTCGTGATGGTATCGCGGACACCTTCAGGTCCGGATGTACCCGGAATACCGG
>CAYRQG010000159.1:0-1997 GCA_964426345.1 uncultured Candidatus Peribacteria bacterium | reverse complement strand
CGGTCGCACGCGGCCTGAAAACTGCTGCCGCTATTCGGGCGGACGGAAAATTGACGAAATTCGTCAAAGACCGGTATGGCAGTTTCGATACTGGCATCGGAGCCAAGATCGAAGCAGGCACAGTTGGTTTTGCCGATCTTGAGAAGTACATGCTCGAGAAGGGTGAAGTTGCGCCAAACGAGAGCGGACGCCAGGAAATGCTGGAAAACTTGATCAACGATTATCTGTAACGGATACATCGTTCATCATCACACTGTAGAGAAACCGATACCACAACACTCCCTTCCGTACCTCATACGGCGGAAGGGACTTTTAGTGTGCTCTCCACACAGGCGGGTGTTGGACTACGGGGGAGTTGTCGCTATCATCCTCCCACTATGTTTCAATCAATCATCACCTGGCTTGAACAAATGGCTCAAGCAGTTCCTCTTCCTGTGTTTGTCATGATCGGGGGAATTGTAGAAGAGATCATTGCGCCCATTCCATCGCCACTTGTGGCAACGCTGGCGGGGAGCATAGCCTCTGCGCAGAAATTGGGTGTGCCGTATCTCCTGTGGATTTGTTTGCTTGCGAGCATTGCAAAGACAGTGGGTGCCTATATTTTCTACGTGATTGGAGACAAGCTGGAAGATCTCGCGGTGCCACGCCTGGGAAAGTATATCGGCGTCCGGCATGAAGACCTTGAACGCTTTGGAGAACACTTTAAAGGAACATGGAAAGACGGCGTGATTTTGCTGTTACTCCGCTCCATTCCCGTCATGCCCAGCACGCCGATTTCGCTCATCTGCGGAATGCTCAAAATCAATGTACGTACGTTCTTTGTGGCGACAGCTATTGGATTTTACATCCGTAATCTGTGCTTCATGCTCCTGGGATACACAGGACTTGCAGCCATGGGTTCTTTGATGGAAGGCATCGACACCGCAGAAACTCTCCTGAAGATTCTGATTGTGGGCGGCGGAGCAGCTGTCATTGGCTGGCTCTACTGGAAGCGCATGACCGGAAATCCCGCTGATTGGTTCAAGAAGGGGAAAAAGGAGTAAGCACTCTATCCTCCGAATGTATAGGCGAATGCTTCCACTCCTTCGCCACGGAATGTCACGACCACCTCGTGTACGCCGTATTCTCCTTTGTACAGCTGATACAAATCGTGATGATCAATCGTGATGGTCTGTGTCACCTTTCCATCCACGCTGACATCGGCCTTCACTGGGGCCATGTCATTTCCGATTCCCAGCACAAGATTCACTTCGCCCGCCTGTGCACGAATGCTAATTGATCCCTCTGATGTCTGGAGAACCTGCCTTTCATCATCGACCAATTGCCATGTGCCACTCAGATAAAAATGATGCAATTCCATGGTGTCAGGAGCTTGATACGTATGGACAGCATCGTCCGGTGATCCGGCGGCATTGCCAAACGCACTCCAGCTGCGTGAGTGCAGATACAGTTCCGGGGTCACAGGTCCGCTTCGGCGGCTCTCCGGGCTTGTGGGAATGATCATGCCCGTTCCTGCAGTGGCGCCAATCTCTTTCAGAAGCGATGCAATTGCTTCATCGGTTTCGTCGTAATTCCCTTCGCCAAAGTGCTCATACCGGATATTGCCTTCGGCATCGATTAAATACTTTGCGGGCCAGTAGTGATTCTCAAATGCATTCCAGGTTTGGTAGTTATTATCCTGCGCAACGGGATAGGTGAGTCCGTGTTCTTTGATGGCCATTGCCACATTCTTCTCGCTCTTCTCGAACGTGAATTCCGGCGTGTGCATACCAATCAGCACAAATGGCTGGTCTTTATATTTCTCTGCGTAGGCCTCAATGTACGGCAGCGTGCGGATACAGTTGATACAGCTGTATGTCCAGAAATCGATGAGCACCACTTTGCCGCGCAGATCTTTCAGTGTAAGCGGTGCACTGTTGTGCCAGGGGCCGAGGCCGACGAATGCATCAGGAGCTTTCGCGAGAATGGGGAGTTTGGATGTGTCCGAGGTTCCCGAT
>CAYRQG010000158.1:0-2081 GCA_964426345.1 uncultured Candidatus Peribacteria bacterium | reverse complement strand
GGAGCGACCGTCACCACCAATAAGACCACACAGAGAAATATCGCCAAAGCTGCAAGCGTAAGCGTCGCAATACGGGCCAAAAGGGCCGGAAACGGCAGCGGCAATTCCTTTGTATGGGTCATGAGCGGGCACTATAGCAAAGTGCAAGTGGATGTTCCCTTTTTTTCTCTGGAAAATTGTGGATTTTTTGCTCGCAGATAAGGAAAATAGACCAAAAGAGTCTCGAACCCTGTACACTGTATCTTCAAGGATTCCCGCATTTCTATGATTATCAAAGCATCACATAACGCCGAGGAAGACTTTTCGAAGGCTTTTGCGGAATACAAGGACGAAATTTTCCGTCACTGCCATTTCATCGTATTCAGCCGCGAACTGGCCCTGGAAATCATGCAGGATGCCTTCATGAAAACCTGGGAATACATTGCGGAGGGAAACGATATCGATAACATCCGCGCCTTTCTCTACCGCGTCAGCTCCAATCTGTGCTTCAACTATAAGCGCAAGAAGAGCGAAACCTCACTCGATGCATTGCAGGAGGAGGGATTCGATCCCCCGTCGGAAGATGAACGCCTGAAGCGCGATGTGATTGCAGAAGAACAGGTGATGAGTGTGCTCAAGCAGATTGAAGAACCGTACCGTACCGCAATCAGCATGCGCTATATTCAGGGATTATCACCCGCGGAAATCGGGGAGATTCTGGGAGAATCGGCCAATACCGTCTCTGTGCGCATTACACGTGGCGTGAAGCAGCTTCGTACCCTGGTGCCAAATGGATAAGATCGAAGCATTTTTTGAGAAGGCCAAACACGTCTGTTTAACGGAAACAGAGGCGTTTGCATGTCGTAAAGCCATTATTAATGAAATTCGTCAAAAACCTGTCAGAGAAGCCACAAAAGAGTGTCTTACTGAACATATGAGCGATATAGATCCTTCATTAGTGAAAGCTGCCCAGGACATCTGCCTCTCCAAAGAGGAGGCTCTGCGCATGGAAGAATCGCTGCTCACCTTCATGAACAAAAACCCGGTGAATATGGGTGCGGCGATTGCCAAGAAAGAACCTAAACAAGCGCGCATGGGATTTCAGGAACTCTTCTTCGGACGCTTCAGCCCCATACTTGCTGCGGTAATGATACTGGTATTGGGCGGAGGAAGTTTGTCGTATGCCGCAGAGTACGCGCTGCCGGGCGATACGCTCTACCCTGTGAAAGTGCATGTGAATGAAGAAATGCACGGCGCACTTGCCCTGTCGCCGGAAGCCAAAGCTGCATGGGCTGCCAGACGCGCGGAACGCAGAATCAAAGAAGCAAAGACTCTGGCAGCTGCCGGCCGTCTTACCCCCGAAGCAAGCACTGTCATTGTTGCCGCATTCAATACGCACATTGCCGATGCCCACACCGATATCCGCCTGATTGCCAAAAGCGATCAGAAGAAAGCGGACCACCTCAGCAAAGAAACCGAAGCCCTTCTCCGGGAACAGGCCGCTTCCCTCCCGACCGATGCCGCAGTTGCGGTAGTGCTCGAAAATGTGCAGCGCGCCACCGATGAAACAATTGCTCTGGACGCATCGATGAGTGAAGAAATCGCCATGGAAGACAGTGCAGCATCTGCGTCCGCAGACACCTCGGTCGAACTGGCGGGAACGTCCTCTGTTCCTTCGTCCGTTTCTACATCGTCGCGCGCATTGGTTGCAGTTGATCTGCAAAAGCAGAAACTGTTCCGCAAACAGGACAAGAAAGATAATCCGGAAAAAGAGGAATCCGATCACTCCCGTATGTCCACCCCCATGCAGGCCATTCAGACAATGGGCATTCTGCACATGAAACAGACCAGCAGCAGCGAATCACATTCCAGTTTTTCCTCCACCGGTTGCGGCAGTTCCGCTATCAGCATCAAAAGCACCGCTTCATCGGCCATTTCGGAGGTCCATATCTCTTCCGTCTCTTCAGCTTCCGTCACAGTGGATATCGATAACAACGGGCAGGTCAATGTGAACATTGAGACGCCCGAGGGAAACATCCTGCGCTGAAACGCAAGTTGGCCTCTGCAGGAAGAGTGGTAGACTCACATGTTGTACCTTTCTT
>CAYRQG010000157.1:0-2099 GCA_964426345.1 uncultured Candidatus Peribacteria bacterium | reverse complement strand
CGACAGTGAGGAAGTTGAAGAGGATGTACGTGATGAGTAACCACACCAGCGGCAACAATGCATCGTGCCACGGACGGTCATACGTCCATTCGGTCTCCACAGAGGAGCGGAGCCAGTAGAGTGATTGCTTCCACGTGAGGAGCGGCAATCCCAGAAGCACAATCCAGCCTGCAAGCTGGGTATAGAGTCCAACAACAGCAAGCGTCCACAGCACCACAATCAGTCCGCATGCGCCCAGACCCGCACTGAAGATTGCCTCCATGGGCGCACTCTTTACAGGAACCCGCAGCCACTTCAGGAGAAGACGACCGAACGACAGCACGACAAAGAGCAGGTACAAAATGCTCAGGACTTCCGTGAAGACGCGCGTGAAGAATGCCTCCTGTACACACACCGTTTTCACCGAGGAAATTTCCACTCCCTGATCCACACTCTGGAGCTGGGTCAGACAACCACGCTCCTTCAGGAGATTGTAATCATCGGTAAGGATCTGAATGGTCTGTGGATCGGCCGTGGGATACACAGCGCTATTCGGCAAAAACACCTGACGATACGGCTGCCCGCCAAGATCTCCATTGCTGAGCACCGTGAAGAACACCCACAGCAACGCAATGAAGGTGAGGATCAGCTTGAGAGGGTTCATGTTGAGGCGCAAACGCCAGTCTCCATGCTTCATGAAAGACATACCCAGAAGCACACAGAAACCAATAATGCTCCAGACAATGTACCAGCCAAAGGTCCCTGCACGGGCAAGGGTATTGGTGATGGTCGGAACAATCGCAGACCACTGGGTACAGACGGCGCTGTCGCCACAACTATCGGTAATAGCCTGACGCTGGGCATCGGACAGGAGAACTGCCTGGTGCACGGGCACTGCAATGTACTGCAGAAATGTATACCCGCCCCACAAAACCAGGAGCGAGAGGAGCGCAATGCGCAGACCGTTTTGGAGGCGTTCAGACATACAAAAAGAGAGAATGAGGCCCTGAGTATAGCTATTTTCAAGCCACAGGTCATCGTTCTTTTGACAAAACGGGCTGCAGTTTTCCGCTATACTGCTGTAACCATGGCCCTCCCCGTAGAAGATATCCGCCGGCAATTCCCTTTTCTGCAGAAAAACGGCAGACCTGCGCCCGTGTATCTGGACAGCGCCGCAACCAGCCAGAAGCCGCAGTGCGTGCTGGATGCACTCACCGATTTTTATGTGACATCGAACGGGAATCCCCACCGGGGCATGCACCCATTTGCAGAACGTGCCACGCAGATGTTTGAACAGGCCAGAGAGACGGTGAAAGAGTTCATCCATGCTGCCTCCCCAGAGGAAGTGATCTTTACCAAGAGCACCACAGAATCTATCAACCTCGTCGCCCGCTCACTTGGAGATGGCATGCTGCAAGCCGGTGATGCTGTCCTGGTGTCAGTGCTGGAACACCACAGTAACACTATCCCCTGGCTGCAACTGAAAGAGCGTATGGGCATTGAACTGCGGTGGATCGAGATTGATGAGCAGGGACAGATTGATCCTGCATCCCTGGACACACAGATGGCGGACGACCGCGTGAAGCTGGTAGCCATCACCGGACTCAGCAATGTGACAGGCACTGCACCGGATCTGCAAACAATCATCAAGACCGCTCATAAAAAAAATGCACTCGTACTGATTGATGCCGCACAGATGGCCGCCCATCTACCGATCGATGTACAGGAACTTGATTGTGATTTCCTCGCATTCTCCGGCCACAAAATCTATGGCCCGACAGGAATCGGGGTGCTGTATGGGAAGAAAAAACTGCTTGCAACAATGCCCCCGTTTTTAGGTGGCGGCATGATGATCCGCGAGGTCACACGCGATCATTTCGCGAGTGCCGATTTGCCTGCAAAGTTTGAAGCAGGGACATCGCCGGTGGCAGAAGCAGCGGGACTGGCAGCAGCAATCGACTGGCAAACACAATTCTCCTGGGAAGACCGCATGGCGCATGAACAAGCTCTTCTGCAACTGGCTTACAAAGAACTTTCTTCGATCCCCAATCTTCATATTTTAGGCGGTCCTTCTTCAAGTACCCCCATAACTCATAACTCATTACCCATAACTCATCGTC
>CAYRQG010000156.1:0-2127 GCA_964426345.1 uncultured Candidatus Peribacteria bacterium | reverse complement strand
GCGAGATCGACGAAGGATGGGGACTGACCGAATGGCGCTTCGTTCGCCCCCGTTCTATTCGCGACAAAGTGGAAATCGTACTGCGCAAGGCCGGAGTGCCATTGCACTTCATGGAGATTGCCAACCGCATCCGTGAATCACACTTTGATCACAAGAATGTGACTGTTCAGGCTGTTCATAACGAACTCATCCGCTATCCGCAGTTTGTCCTTGTGGGACGCGGTCTCTACGCTCTGCGCGAATGGGGCTATGAACCGGGTACTGTGGCCGATGTGATTGAAGCAATCCTCAAGGAAAAAGGACCTTTGTCCAAGAAAGAGATCATTGCCGAAGTTGCCAAGCAGCGCACAGTGAAGGTCGGAACAATCTCCCTGAACCTCCAGAAGATGCCGTACTTCGTCCGTGTGGGTCGCGCCGTCTACTCGTTCGATCCAGCCAAGAAGTAATCCCCTCTTAGAATCGCTTTACAATCATCCGCCTTCGGGCGGATTTTTGTTGTTCTTTTTTCAGATACTGCCACACTGTGCGCATGAAACTCACCCTCACCACTCGCATCCTTTTAGGCGCTACGTCTCTTGCTCTCTTTGCTTCTCTGGGGGCGTGCAATAAGAAAGCAGTTGTCACGTTACCAACCGGTCCGCAGACGCTTTCGGGGTCGCTCTCCTCTGTTGAACTATCCCTTAGCCGCCGCGGCACGCACATTCTTCGTAAAGCTGGTAAAGATCTCTACTACGTGGAAAGCAGTGTGGTAAATTTGCGGTCATTTGAAGGAATGGATGTCACCATCAAGGGAAGCGTGGAGCGCAACACCGATACAGCCTTCCTGCCCGTCCTTGTTGCCACTAGTGTTGCACTGATTGAAGAGCCGTCGCATCCCTGGACTATTCCTGCATTGCACCTCACGTTCTCTGCGCCTCTCACCTGGAATGGCGATGTGTTCGATGACGGTATTACCTTTTCTCAGACCGGCTCTGCAATCACCCTCCTGAAACTGCACCATTCATCGTTGGCCGATCTCCCGAGTGGAACTCCGTTGATCGTTGGCGGTGAACGCGCAGTCCTGACCAACACCGGATCGGGTCAGGTAATTTACGTCCAGAACGGCAGTGATGTCCTTGCGATTGAGCTCGACAAGAGTCTCCAGGATCCTGCCAGCAAGGCGCCGGTCCAGAGTGTGCTGCACTTGCTCAAGACCATTGTGTTCCTGAATAACAAACCGACAGGATCTGGTTCTGTGCAAACAAGCTCGAATGCGTCGGCTGCAACCGGTACGCCCTGTGGTGGACCTGCAGGCATTCTCTGTCCCACAGGCAGCTACTGCGCAGTGACCGATACCACGCAGGGCATAGGTGTCTGCCGTCCGTTCGGAGGTCAGTAAGATAGGGTGTACTATCATACACCATACTCTTTTTTGGATCGATCAAGTGTAGTTTCTTGACCATCCAGGCCTCATCCGTATTATTGGGTGTACATTCGTTTACCTGACTTTTTACTTTTCTTCGTACACTCGTATTATGACGAAACAATCTACTACCCTTTCTTCTTCTATGGATACCGACGCAAAGCCCAAGACTGCTGCCAAGAAGGTCAGCCTCACTCCAGACCAAATCAAAGTTGCCTCCATCCAAAACGCTCTTGATCAGATCAAGAAGCAGTATGGTGATGGTGCCATTATGGAATTGGGCACTGCGTCCATTTCGCAGATTTCCCGCTTCTCCTCCGGCTCCCTTTCGCTTGATCTTGCCCTCGGAGG
The DNA here is from genome assembly GCA_964426345.1 of uncultured Candidatus Peribacteria bacterium. Taxonomy (GTDB): domain Bacteria; phylum Patescibacteriota; class Gracilibacteria; order Peribacterales; family Peribacteraceae; genus CALREJ01. The sequence continues at coordinate 374 of CAYRQG010000156.1, read as the reverse complement.
CGGATTCCCTGTGGGGCGCATTATTGAAATCTACGGACCGGAATCCTCCGGTAAAACCACACTCTCTCTTCATGCCATTGCCGAAGTGCAGCGTGCAGGAGGACGTGCGGCGTTCATCGACGCAGAACACGCGCTCGATCTCTCCTACGCCAAGAAAATCGGTGTTGATGTCGACTCCCTCCTCGTCGCTCAGCCCGATGATGGAGAGCAGGCGCTCGAAATTACCGAAACACTCGTGCGTTCCGGTGGTATCGATCTCATTGTCATCGACTCCGTGGCAGCGCTTACCCCTAGAGCAGAAATTGAAGGAACCATGGGCGACAGCCACATGGGTCTGCAGGCCCGCCTCATGAGCCAGGCCCTGCGCAAGCTCA
>CAYRQG010000155.1:0-2153 GCA_964426345.1 uncultured Candidatus Peribacteria bacterium | reverse complement strand
TCGCGTTGCCTTCTGCCGAACAATGTCTGTACCGCCATTTCAGGGGCTGCCACCTCTGCAGCTTCTTCTGCTGCATCGCAAATGCAGGAAACTGTACGCGATACCAACAGTGGTAACAGCAATCAGACAACGGCCACAGAAAACGACCGTCGCGACACCACTAATGGCAGCGACAGCGTGACGATTGGTGATGATACAAGCGGAAGAGGAGGCAGTGATTCCACCGCAAAAACACTCGGCTGTTATGACAGCACAGGAACCTGGACGGAAGACCGCTCACAATGTGCCACGGATCAGCGCCAGTTTTTGCCAAGCACTGTATCAGCAACCAGGAATCCTCCGGTGCTGATTAACGGTCTGCCGACTCCGCCTTCCCCTGCAGAAACAACCACAACCCCTACCACCACTGCCGCCCAGACAGAAATAGCCACCGATCAGCAGGACATCACACTGCAAACCCGCTTCCGCGAAATCTTCCGCAACGATGAAGAACAGAAAGCCGCGCTGGCAGATCTTCTGTCTACAGCGTCCAATGCGCTGGAACGCCTTCAGATCCTGCAAAATACCACCCTTGCCCCCGATGCAAGCGCCATAGTGACCGATACCTACACGTGGGTCACAGAACTCATCCGGAGCCTCTCTGCAGAGACATTCACCCTTAAGCAGCTGCAGGCAAAGGCTGATGAGCTTAAAACGCACCTGCAGGCAACGGCACAGATTGTGGCGGTATCCGTACCGACTGTTGTCCGCAAACCCGAATCGCTCATCAGCAAAATGGATACGATCCTCCTCAAAATCCCCACTGTCTTTTCCTACATGACTGAGCAGGGGGCTTCTGCTTCCCCGGAGGCTATCAGCGAGTATCAGGTTGCGGTCGGGCTCTACAGCACCCTGCGCCCCAAGTGTCTGGTGAATGCCGATGACTGTCTGGGTATGGCCGGTATTATCGGGCACCTGGAAACGATGCGCACGGATATTGCCGCGTCTCTGGCTGCCAGCGGAAAGACCGATCTGCAGAATCAGATTGATGCGATGATGCAGTGAGAGGGAATCGTTGACAGAGAAAGTCCGGCCTGTAAAAATCGCCGCCTCTTTTACTTTCCCTTTTTCATGAACGAATCTTTTTCCGGTGCATCTCTTGTTGCAGCAATGACTGCCTGTGAAGAATCCAATGACGTTGATGCAGCTACGCAGCTGGCGGCCTTTGCAGCGCTGGGGAGATCGTCCCGCAGTGCAGTTCTTCAGACACTGGAAAGAACGCACCGTGAGGCACTGGAACTATTTTTATTGGTCCACACACTCGGTACGCCGATTACCACGAGTGCATGGCCGGCAGTCGAAAGAATATAGGGTACGCAAAAAAAGCCCGCGTGTAACGCGAGCCTTTCTGTTTTAGAGATGATGTTATTGTCATTATCGATTGCTCTGTCCTGGCATCGGCCTACTCTGGCGACCAGTAAAGATCACTACCATCGGCGCTGAAGGGCTTAACTGCTGAGTTCGGGATGGGATCAGGTGTGACCCCTTCGCTCGAGACACCAGGACAGAACAATCGATTTCATTGTCCATCATGTGCAATATTTTCAAAATTGAGATGAATCAGAACCTGTATCAGAACAATGAGCATATCCTGCTCGCTTGCAGTGACACATGAACAGTACATTACTAATAAAGAACATCGTCTGCCGCTCTTGCGAGCGGTGACCAACAAACTTACAGAAGTTGGAAAAATGTTCAATTGCCCGTTCGTATCACTCGGCTAAATGCATTACTGCACGTGCACCTGTGACCGATCTAGCAGGTAGTCTTCCTGCGGGCTTATGGAGATATGCAATCTTAGGAGGGGCTTCCCGCTTAGATGCCTTCAGCGGTTATCTCTTCCGAACATAGCTACCCTGCAATGCCGTTGACACGACAACAGGTACACCAGAGGTTCGTCCGCTCCGGTCCTCTCGTACTAGGAGCAGCTTCCGTCACATATCTATGGGACCACGGAGGATAGAGGCCAAACTGTCTCACGACGTTCTGAACCCAGCTCGCGTACCACTTTAACGGGCGAACAGCCCGACCCTTGGGAGCTTCTCCACCCCCAGGATGTGATGAGCCGACATCGAGGTGCCAAACCGGTTCGTCGCTGTGGGCGCTTGGAACCG
>CAYRQG010000154.1:0-2181 GCA_964426345.1 uncultured Candidatus Peribacteria bacterium | reverse complement strand
TCTGATTACCGCAGCCTACAAAGCACTCGGCTACATGACCTACTTCACCGCCGGCGTGCAGGAAGTCCGTGCATGGAATATCCCGATCGGATCCACAGGACCGCAGGCAGCAGGTGCCATTCATACCGATTTTGAGAAAGGATATATCCGCGCCGAGACTATCGCTTTTGCGGATTACATTGCAGCGGGATCGGAACTGAAGGCAAAGGAAGCAGGCAAGATGCGTGCGGAAGGAAAGGATTACATTGTGAAGGACGGCGACATTATGCATTTCCGATTCAATGTATGAGTGGCAGCATGATGCTGCGTGGCGGTATAGGAAATGATTCTTCACTGGAACCACTTTTCCCAAAAACGATCAAACAAGTCGCAAAGGAAAGGAGACAAATGCGCTTGGAAGAGGAGACTCAGCTGCGTTTTGAATTGAATGCAGAAATAGCGATCATGAAAGAAAAAGCCAGATTGCTAATGGAAACCCTTGAAACAATTCCTGACAATGACGAAAGAAGATTGCATGAAGATCCCCAGTGGCCCCGTTACGTACTGAATGACTGATGGCATTCATTGCACGAGAAGAGGCATTTACGTGCGGACACTGTGGTGCTGATATTCAGCCACTGGGCAAAGGCACATATAGAAATCACTGTCCTGTCTGTTTATGGAGCAAACACGTCGATAAAACAGGCCCCGGCGACCGGGAGTCGCTCTGCCAGGGACTCATGCAACCAGTCGGCGTGGACTACGATGCGAAGAAAGGAGGCTGGATGATTGTGCATGAGTGTGTGCGATGTCAAAAAAAGATTACCAACCGCACCGCCCCGGATGATGATATGAACAAAATTCCAAAAGCCGGCAACTGATCATTTTGTAAGAATGTGAGGGGTCCATTGTCTACCGGTGAACATCCATACACTTTCCCCGACTTTCTCTGCCAAAAATTGGCCTGAACACGAAAAGTGTACAGACACACTTCATACGAAAAATGCATGGTTGATATAGTAATGTGTTCATCTTTTATCGCTTGTGCAAGTGGTGTTTGCACCTCCCCTCTTGTGAACACATTAGGTGATCACGTACTCTTCGGTCCTCATGAAGCTCTTCCTTTTCATCTGTGCGTTCGGGGTATTGTTTATGACCATGTAAAAACGGTTAAACATTGTTCTCGTTCTCACATTCACTCCCTCAACGGCCCAGAATCTGACCACTATATTGTTCACTGAAGCTTGTCTTCACTGGAATTTTTTCCTGTATGGTCCCCTCAGGCATCAGCACCATAGCGTCCTCATGAGTGGATGGATGCGACGATACTGCAACTGTGAACTTCCCTGCTTCAATCTGCTTCTTTGCCTCGGGTGAAAGCTGATCGCTTTCGAGAATGCGCTCAATACCCTGTTCACTGATGTCTTTTTCGATTGCTGATTTGAGCTTTTCCTGCGCCTCTGGATGCGTTTCGAGTGCAAAATGTACTTCTGCCAGCTGCTCGCTCTTCTGCATCTCCTGCTCCAGATCTTCGGGGCCTTTCACTTTCTCGCGCAAACGTTCGTATGCTTCGGGGCTGCGCATGCGTTTACGGATGCGTTCTTTCTCCTGGCTCGGTAGGCGGTCCATGAAATCGGACATGCGAAGAGTATAGACGACCGACGACAGAACTGCGATGAGGATTGACAGGTGAAGAATAGTTGGCAATGATCACTGACAGGAGCTCAGCAGGAGTTCCAGTTACATGCTCTTTTAGAAAGGCACATCGTGAATGATCAGGTTATTACTTTCTGGAGTTTCCTTTGCCTGAATGTGTTCGGTATGCCAGTCGGTCTTTGGTACCTCACAGGAATATCGGCGCTTGCTGCGGCAATGTATCAACACTCACAGAAAGCCAACACCTCTGAACAAAAGAGCGACACACCCTCCAACGACGTTTAGTTGGCAGGGTGTTTTTTATTGTTATAAAAAGGGGCGCCGAAGCGCCCTTTTTACCATACATTATTTTCCTGTTGATCAGCTGCAGCCGCTTGTGGCTCCGCAATCGAGACAGACTTCGCAGCTACCGTTTCGTTTCATTTTGGTGGAGGCACAGCTGCCGCAGATACTTCCGGTGAATCCTTGTTGCTTCGCAATTTCAAGGGATGTAGGCGCTGCCTCCGATTCCGTTGTCTCTGTGGATTCCTGCACCGTGACACTTTC
>CAYRQG010000153.1:0-2229 GCA_964426345.1 uncultured Candidatus Peribacteria bacterium | reverse complement strand
ACGGTCAGGAGAAAGACATTGAAAAGTGGGGCGCACTACTCCTTTCCCGCTGTTAAATACCGCACGCTATGAATCGTCTTTCCATTAAAATCGTCGGGTCGTCGGGGCAGGGAATTATCTCCATTGGAGAAATTCTTTCGAAGGCATTCAAGCGCTCCGGCTACTGCGTGTTTGGCTACCGCGAATATCCGTCGCTCATTAAAGGCGGACATGCCAGTTACCAGATTGATGTGTCGGACACACTTGTGCAGAGCTCGGAGGAACAGGTGGATGTGCTCATTACGCTCAATCATCATGGCTTTGAATACAACCTTGTCGATCTCAAAAAAGGCGGCATGATTATTCACGATACGAAAGTCTGGAAATTTTCCGACGAGGATCAGGCACTTTTGAAGAAGCAAAAAGTACAGGTCGTGTATCTGCCCATTCACCAGATGCTCCAGGCCATGCAGGCCAAGCCGATTCTGGCGAATGTAATTTTCAGTGCGTTTACCTGGGCGCTTCTGGGCGGCGCTCTCGTCCTCCTGAAGAGCATTGTAGGGGAGCGCTTTGCGAGCAAGAAAGATCTGCTGGAGATGAACATGCGGTGCATCGACGAAGGATTTACTGCATGCAAGGAATCGGGTTGCACGCTGCCGGTCAGCCTTCCGAAGCCGGATAAAAAGTGGAAGGATCAATTGCTTGTGACAGGAAGCCAGGCGATGGGGATGGGTATTGTGCACGCAGGATGTCGCTTCTACGCAGGCTACCCGATGACTCCCTCATCACCGCTACTTTCGTACATCGCAGAAATCCAGAATGAAACCGGGATGGCTATCAAGCAGGCAGAAGATGAAATCACCGCTGTCCAAATGATGAGTGGTGCCATGCACATGGGAACGCGCGCTATTACGGCAACTTCCGGAGGAGGGTTTGATCTCATGACCGAAACAATCTCGCTCGATGCCATCATTGAAAACCCGGCGGTCATTGTGCTCGCACAGCGTCCGGGACCTGCAACAGGACTACCCACCTGGACAGCACAGGGCGACCTCCTGATGGCCGTTCATTCCGCACACGGAGAATTTGCGCGGTGCGTGCTCAGCGTGAGCGATGCCGATGATGCATTCCACCTGATGCCGAAGGCCTTCAACATTGCCGAAGAATTCCAGACGCCGGTGATCGTCCTTACCGACAAGCACACCGCAGAAGGCATCTACACGCAAAAGCCCTACGATCAGAAAAAGACGAAAATCAGCCGCGGAAAACTTATCACGTCAGCTGTAGAATTGAAGAAGCTCAAGAGTGAAGACCGTTACGATCCTGCTGCCAAAGATGGCATCAGCAAGCGGTGGTTGCCGGGCAGTCTAGCCGCAACCTACTGTGCCCAGGGCGATGAACACAGCCCCAATGGAAGCGTGAGTGAAGGGGCTGAGAATGCAGTGCTGCAAATGGAAAAGAGAATGCGCAAGGCAGAGGCGCTCAAAAAAGTATTACCGGAACCAGAATTTTTCTTCGGCGATAACGCGCCCGATCCGGGAAGCGGCAAACTGGATCTCCTGATTGTGAGCTGGGGATCAAACAAGGGAGTCATGCTCGATGTCCTCAATGACGAATCTCTGGAAAAGAAAAAAGTGGGGTACCTGCACTACACGTATCTCTGGCCGCTCAAAACAGAAATGTACGAAGAGCTCGCAAAGAAAGCGAAGAAGGTGCTTTTTGTGGAGTGCAATTATCAGGCGCAGCTTCTGCAGTTGCTGCGTATGCAGTGCGGCACCATGGAGCGCAATGTGTTGCTCAAATACGATGGCCGTCCGTTCTTCTACAATGAACTACTGGCAGCCGTTCATTCCTATCTTTCCAAATAACCCGAACCCGAACCCCAACCCGACATGTCCATCAAACTCGATCTCACCGGCCCCGCAATCTCTCCGCTCGAATACCACTCCGAGAACCGTTGCACATGGTGTGATGGCTGTGGGGATTATGGAATCTGGACTGCGGTGAAGCGCGCCCTCTCCGAGCTTGGTCTGGAACCGCACGAAGTGCTGCTCTGTTATGACGTCGGGTGTCATGGCAATGGATCGGATAAGATTGAAGGCTACCGCTTCCACGGTCTCCATGGCCGTGTGATGCCGTTTGCTGCTGCTGCCAAACTTGCCAACATGAAAGTGCCGGTGATTGCATTCGTCGGAGACGGAGCGAGTTTTTCCGAAGGAGTCGGGCATCTGGTGCATCGCATCCGCAGCA
>CAYRQG010000152.1:1589-2278 GCA_964426345.1 uncultured Candidatus Peribacteria bacterium | reverse complement strand
TGTCGATGCCCGTAATGCCCGGCACAGTATGATGCTCGAGCCAATGCTGTAAGCTGCTTGCCGCGAGGTGGTGACTGTACGCGTCGCTCACTTGCGTGACGATGAGTCCCCGGACGTGAATCTCCTCGCTTTCAAAGTTCTTGGAAAATCCCCACTCGTTCAGTTCCTCACTCGGGACTCCGTAGTTTCCAATCAATGGGAAGGTTGTCACCAGAATCTGTCCGCGGTAGCTCGGGTCTGTCATGCTTTCCGGATAACCATTCATGGCAGTGTTAAAAACGACTTCGCCGTCGGAATCCGTTTTTGCACCAAAAGAAACACCTTTCCAGAGCGTTCCGTCGGAGAGGAGAAGAGAGGCCATAGCTGGGAGAAAAGCGGGTATGGGAAAGGCGGACTGCGCCGTTCGCGGAACAATCTAGCAGATTTTTTCTTTTTGCATAGATATGTGAACCCCTTTTAGACAGTAGGACCGTCTATTTCTTCCATTTCATCTGTTGGATTCGGTTCACCGCTGGAATCATACGGCGGTATTGTTTCAGGGGTTGGTGGAGGCACTTCTTCCACAACAGGCTTACCCGATGCATCTCTTCCAGGCACCGCCCCAAGAGGTTGAGGTGCTTTCGTAATCTTCTCTCTGGGCAGCATGACACCATCTTCTTGCACACTACCATTTTCATTTACAACGATGG
>CAYRQG010000152.1:0-1579 GCA_964426345.1 uncultured Candidatus Peribacteria bacterium | reverse complement strand
TTTGCACCAAACGTAGGTCCTTCGATTCTGAATTTACCGGGCTTTGTAAATGTAATCTTCATATCGAGCACTTCCGGCTTTCTACCCACACGTCTGACCGATGCCAATGTGCGTTCGATATAAATACCGCGGTCTTTGGCCCAGTCTGACATTCTTCCCATGGTGAGCATTCCTTCACCCCACATACGAGGGTCATTGATACTGACTGCCTGGAACTTACGCGGGTCACTGGGCGTAATAGACCCTGCACTTTCCGGATCTTCATAAATAGTCACAGCAGAATCACCATATAGCGATTTAGCGTCGATTTTTATTGTATGTAATGCTTTAGCTTTTTTCATTGTCTCATTCACGACACTCATATCTTCATTGCGTGCAAGATTTTCCAGGCGCGTGCGTGCACGTGCGAGTGCATGGTACATATCCGTCACTTCTTTTAGAGGCGCTTCGATTTCATCCTGTAAAGCAACCATGATTTCTTCATAGGTATCTTTCGTGCGGGGGTTGGTTTCGAGATCTTTGTACTTTCCGATTTCACGCCACTGCTTTTTGATCTTTCCCACAATAATCAATTCCTGATTTTTCAAATACCGCGCTCCGCCCATTTTCTTGATATACGCATTCTGGACCTGATCATAAGCACCTCCGTTTCTGCGCTTTCCATTCACACCCCGGTACATGTCTTTGCTTCCTCCAGATTGCCCATCAAATGAATCTTCATAATCCCTTCCACTGTTCACAGAAGAGCGGTCAAAGAATCCACCCGGTGTTCCCGGCTGGTAATACATATACTGATCCATATCCACTTCGTGCATCTTTCCGTCTGCTCCCATGCGCGGGGCGGGGCGGAAATTTTTTGGAACGCTATAGATATAGGAAGGCGGTGTATAGATATCCTTGTTCCACTCTTTCGCAATTTCGTAGCGCGCTCTTTCTTCGCCCGACATACGACGCTCCGTTTCGTGTCTCTTGCGTGCCAGCATGTTCTGAAAACTTCTTCCTGCGGCACTATTTCCAAAAAGAGGATCACCTGTATTCGCTTCTTCAAATCTCTCGCGCTGGGCATTGCGACTCATGGCATCGGCCATTTGCTGCTGCGCGGTCGGCTGTGTGCTAGTTGGCAAATAGTGAGGAGCACGGCGCACGAGATCCGGAATGGTCATTCCCTTTCTGCTGTCCAGAACAGCATTGAGCTTTCTGTATTTATCCATTGCCTGGCGCTGCAAATCTTTTGGCGCACCTCCTGCCTGACGACGTAACTGCATACGCACATCATCAATGGCGGCATACAAATCTGTATCATTTAATGAACTGAACTCATTAATACTTACTTCGCCCGGCGCCCCCTTTCCCCCTTCACGTGCTGCGGCAAGCGCTGCTGCTTTATCGAGGAATCCTGCTTTTTCTGCAATCTCCAGCAATTGCCCCTGATCCACCGGGATTGCGGCAATTAACTTATTGTACTCATCAAGATTCATTCCTTTCACTTCTGGGAGTGTTTGAATCAAAGTAGCTGCTGTCTTTTTCACCTCATCAATTTTTTCTGCTGCATCCTTCACTTCGTGTTTCATGTATTCCA
>CAYRQG010000151.1:0-2305 GCA_964426345.1 uncultured Candidatus Peribacteria bacterium | reverse complement strand
AACCTGTGCACCGAAAACAGTCCATCTGGATGGGAATCTCGGGAGCGACTGGGTTAATGTTCTTCCTCATCGCAAACTTCACGTCGGTATTTGAGGGTTCGGCGGTCATCGCCGCATTCTGCCAAATCGCCGTGAACGCATTCGTGCTTGTGGTATGGAGCAAGGCATTTTTCCAGCGCTCCGGCTTCAAACGCTTCGTGGCATTTTGGGGAATCGTCTTCCCCATCACCCTCGGAGGAATCACGATCGTTCGAGTTATCGTTCCTTGGCTCATCAGCCTGTTCTAGACCCGCCCGCAGCAGCAATGCTTGGGCGGTTTTTCTTTTATTCATTTCGACTTCATGCTACCCTTTCGCCAGAACCGTAACGAGCGGTTCGGATTCTGGTGGATTTTCCACCCCCCCCCCGCTAATCTCACAGTGAGATTACGAGCAAGCAAACTTCTTAGGAGAAAGAGTTATGTCTGGGACACAGACCGAAAACAAGCTTCCCGACCTGCCGCCAAGCACCCTTACCATCGAGAACGGTCAGGTTCAAGTGGTGGAAGAGTGGACGATGTGGAACGGGCAACCGTGGTGCACCGTTCGCATTGAACGCATTGGACACAACCTTTTCCGTTCTGCGATCGGAGACCCTGAGCACGGTGGAGGTGGAGCACGTGGAACAATTGAGAAGGTCACGGAAGGCCTTCACAACAACTTCGTGGCCTGGTATCGCTATCTCTTCAGCCTTGTCGAGCTTAATGACTCGATCAGCCAGCCACAGCTTGCCCGGTATGAACTCAGGTTCGTGCCGGCAGCAAAAGCTGCGTGAGTATTTGTTGGATCAATTCCCCGCCCGCAGCAATGCTCCGGGCGGTTTTTCTTTTTATACAAACCACGTTCTAACTTCCTCAACGAGACGGAGCAAAAGTTGACGCATGCTATAAAAAGTAGTAGGGTATTGACAGAGCAGTAGTAGCGTGGAGATTGTCTCACCGCCTATTGTTTGTTATTTAGAAAAGGAAACTGACCATGAAGAATGGTACTGTTCCTGTGATTACGGCTGGTCAGATGAAGGACTTGGCGTCAGCGATGACCCAAGCCATTCCGTCTGACATGTCTCGCGCACTAGCAGAGAAGCTCCTTGGTAACAAGGGTAGACTTCAGAAAGCTGTTCGCGAGGTTCTGGCTGCTGACAAATGGTCAGATGAGATTCCGAAGGAAGTGGAGCGCACAGAAGAGTCCAAGCGGCTCGAGGAGAGTTGTCGGACTCAGATTTTGGGACTTCCTAATCCCATTCAGCCCGACCCGCCCTTCTCAAAACCCAAACCCCCCTTCTACGATGGAGCCTGCAAACACTGCCGTTGCAGGGTTAGCGGCCCGAGGGCTTGCCCAGAGTGCAACGTGCAACTCGCAGACCAGTGCACTACCTGTCATCGAGAGGTGGCGCACGGACTTGTGTGGAATGCAAACATTCACTTTGTGGGCGGCACCAGCGCCCGAGGTAGCGTAGCGGAAGACACAGACGCTTTCAGGAAAGCCCACATTCAGGAGTGAGTAACCATACCCGCCCCCAACGGAAAACCGTTCGGAGGGCGGTTTCTTTTTATACAAACCACGTTCTAACTTCCTCAACGATGCGGAGCAAATACTTGACAATTCTTATATATTGTGTGAATATCCGGGTGGATAGTAACTGTGCTGTCCGATTTGACGACAATCACAAAAAGGAGACGGACGTGCGCAAAGACCCAGAAGATGTCATCATCGGAAAAAAGGTCAGGGTGAAGTCATGTGAGGCAACAAAACATGGCAATAACGATGGCTGTATTTGTCATCTAATCGGCAAGACGGTCACCATTTCCAAGAAATACGACACGCCATTCGTTGGTACGCCCTCATACCACCTGAGAGGCAGGACCCAGAGGGTTCGTCGAAGTGAGGTTGTTCTACTTCAGGATTAAAAGCGAAGATAACCCGTGCACCGGAAACAACGTAAGGAGATATGCGAAATGGTCACCGCGACAAGGGTGCTTGTAATCAAAGACGAGTTCCCCGACAAGTACGGACATCAAACTTTTCAACAGAAGATCGATGATGCAATTGCAGAACTCGGCAACGGGTGGGTCATTGCCCATGCTCAGACCGCTTTGTGTTCACATGGCGGAAGCTCTTCGAACGGTGTCAAGTTGGCCGAACCCAAAACCTTCATCGCGACCACCCTCCTCATGAAGAAGGAATGATCGCCAACACCACTCACAACCAGTATCCGCCCGCAGCAATGCTCCGGGCGGTTTTTCTTTTACACAAACCACGTTCTAACT
>CAYRQG010000150.1:0-2431 GCA_964426345.1 uncultured Candidatus Peribacteria bacterium | reverse complement strand
ATCGTCTCTTCTTTGTTACCCTCCTGATTTTGCTCTTCAGTGGATCGCATAAAACGTTCTCCCTCCACATGTTTTTCAAAAGGGGATCGGTCTATGCCTGGGAACCCATCAACATTCTCCCGCAGCGTCTGCTGTCGGCCCAAATCACGGCTACGTACATAGGAGTCAGCTGGCAGAAGATGTGGCTGCCGGATTGGCAGAACGGAAAAATCCTCTACTACTCGTTCATCGGGAAATGGGGATCGCCCCCTGCATTCTGGCTGGCGCAGCATCTGCCGCTCTGGACGTACGATTGGATGAATCATGCGGTCAAACTCACCGAGTTTTTCCTGCCATTCTGTTTGTGGATGAAGCACTGGCGCCTGCTCGCGGTGATTGTGGGGACGCTTTTTCATCTTTCCATCGCGATTCTCCTCGGCATCTGGTGGTTCCTCGTATTGCCTCCGGCATACATTCTTTTTCTGGAACCTGAAGAGGTCTTACATTGGCTACAGCAAAGGGTTCCTGCAATTAGAAAATCTGAAAACGCACCATTTCTGCATCCGTCAATTGCAACTTCCAAATAATCAGGAAAGATACGGCCATTCTTTCCTCCCCCGCATTTGACCTCCCCACACGACCAAGCAGAGAAAATTTACCGCCAAATCCTCGATCAGCTCGAAGAAATCTGGCTTCTTTATGCCGATGCGGAAGATGAGGAAGATAATCCCGACGAAGGAGGTGATGAAAACGATCGCGATATTGTCGATGCCATGGTGGAAGACGGCACCGAGCGCGGGATCGATGAAGAAAGCCTAGAGAAGGTCTACAAGGCCATCACCGCTCTCGCAAAGAAGGCTCAGGACGCCTGATGGTGATTGGCTACCGGCTTATTTAAACTTTGTGATACGCTGCGATTATGGATATCTTCAATCAGCAGCAGGAGTATCAAGAGCAAACATTTACCCGTGTCACCCTGGCAGGTGAGGAAATCCGCGGGAAAGAATTCGAGAAATGTACATTTGAAAAATGTAGCTTGCTGGAATGTAGTTTTATCAATTGTAAATTTATCGATTGTATTTTTAAGGAATCGATGCTGAGTGCGGTAAAAATAGTGGGAAGCAGTTTTTTGGAAACATCATTTCAGCAATCAAAAATAATGGGAGTGGATTGGTCCACTGCGGCCACTATGCGAGAACTTTCTTTTGAAAAGTGTGAACTGCATCTTTGCGGATTTGCTTTTACGATTCTCAAAAATTTCACGCTCACCAAAAGCATCGCCAAAGAAGTAAATTTTATGGAAGCCGATTGTACCGACGCAAATTTTGAGGAAACAGATTTTGAGAAAAGCATTTTTCAGAATACCAATCTAACCGGGGCAAATTTTAAACATGCTTTCAATTACGCTATTAATTTCCCGGATAATATTCTCAAAGGCGCCACATTTTCCCTACCCGAAGCATCATCGCTTTTGTATGGACTCGGAATCATCATCGAAGAATAAGGTCTTTCGAGCGTCCGGTGTCGCTCTCAAAAACAAGCTTAAATGCCATTTTACGCTATAATATTGATCCAAAACCCACATTCAGCTATAATAAAAGGATGACAAACTCCCTCCCCCGCTCCATATTCCAGAAGGCTGTAGAAGCAGGTGCGTCCGATGTACACATTGCTGTCGACTCGCCGCTCCTGTTTCGCATCAATGGTGAACTGATCCCCCAAACAAAAACTGCCATCAAATCTTCCGAGGCGGAATCATTTGTGAAGGCAGTATTGGAGGAGCCGGATTACAAGCGTCTCAAAGAAACAAAAGAAGTCGATGTCTCGTATGGTCTGCCCGATGGCACGCGCCTCCGTGTGAACTGTCACTACGAACGCGGTAACCTGGGACTCGTGGCCCGTGTGATCCCACAGAACATCCCGACTCTCGAAGAAATTACATTGCAGGATATTGTCCCTACGTTTGCACAACATACCGAAGGACTCATTCTCTTTACCGGTCCTACCGGTACAGGAAAATCCACCTCGCTTGCAGCCATGATGCAGTACATCAATACCACAGAGGCACGCAGCATGGTCACCCTGGAAGATCCAATCGAATTCCTCTTCCCGCAGGGCAAGGGTCTTATTCGCCAGCGTCAGTTCAATCAGGATTTTCTCTCCTTTGCAGAAGCTCTCAAGCGTGTGCTGCGTCAGGACCCGGATATTGTGATGGTGGGAGAAATGCGCGACCCGGAAACAATTGCCGCAGCCCTCACACTCGCAGAAACCGGGCACCTCATTCTGGCCACGCTGCACACCCCCAATGCCGTGCAGACGGTCGATCGTATCATCGATGTCTTCCCGCCCTACCAGCAGCCCCAAATCCGCTCGCAGCTCAGTATGTCGCTCAAGGCCATTGTGGCACAGCGCCTGCTCCCGAAAGAAGGCGGAGGACGCGTGGCGCAGCGCG
>CAYRQG010000149.1:0-2434 GCA_964426345.1 uncultured Candidatus Peribacteria bacterium | reverse complement strand
GATATAAGCGGATGTAGCTCAATTGGCTAGAGCGACGCCTTGCCATGGCGTAGGTCGCGAGTTCGAGTCTCGTCATCCGCTCCAATAAAATCACAACCATCAATAATACATATCCCCTATTTATGTAGATGTTTTCATCCGGTGTCTTTCCACAGCCGATTTGGATACTATGCCTCCGCGTCCCCGTAGGTTAACGGATAGACCACTGGCCTCCGAAGCCGGGAATACAGGTTCAATTCCTGTCGGGGACACCACTCAATTTCAAGAAAGCAAACCGAAAAACTGTTCTGTATTTTGCGTCGTCGCGCGATCCGCTTCTTCCACGCTGATTCCTTTAATCTCTGCGATACACTTGAGAACCTCTGCCACATACGCAGGCTCATTGCGCTTTCCCCTGTGCGGCACAGGTGCCAGATACGGGCTATCGGTTTCAATCAGGATTTGTTTGAGCGGACACTGCTTGATGGTCTCGCGAATAGCGTGCGATGCCGGATAGGTGGCAATACCTGTAAACGAGAGAAAATGCCCAAGCTCCACGGCCCACGAAATATCATCCCAGGCTTCGCTGCAGCAATGAATGACCATCTGCAAAGGTTCGACCTCTTCGACGATCGTTTTAATATCGGCCACAGCCTCGCGACAGTGAATGACCGCTGGTAACGCAAGCTCGCGCGCAATCGTGAGTTGTTCCAAAAACACACCACGCTGCTGATCCCGCGGAGAATTATCGTAGTGATAATCCAGCCCAATCTCCCCCACCGCCTTCATCTTTTTTGATGATGCAATAAGCGCTTTCAATATGTCGCCATCGCCTGCTTTCCAGTCTTTTGCGTTATGCGGATGGACACCAGCTGTACAAAAAATATGATCATATTTAGTGGCTATCTCCAGACACTTCTCTGCTTCCGGCAACGAATCGGCAATAGTAATCATCTGTAGAACGCCAGCTTTCTTCGCTCTTTCGAGGATATCGTCCAATTCTCCCTCAAATTGTGAGTCAGCTAAATGACAGTGTGAATCAATCATGCAAAGAGGATACAATGATGTCTATGGAACACCAGCCAGAGACGCAAACACCGGAAAAGAAAGAAGTACAGGCAATAACACCAACCACATGGGAGGGCTGGGTACGAGAACGTGTCGGAAATGCCATTATATCGACCAAAAAGGGTCACTATGGGAACATGCAAAAGAGTGCCGGGCAAAAAGAGTAACTTGTATTCATTTTCTGATCGTTTATAGTTCCCCAGCCCGATCTTTTCTGGATAAATAGCTCAGCTGGCCACCGAGCGCTTGCGCGAGGTGCCAAAAGAAAAGAAGCTCGGTCGTTCGATCATTCCTTCCACAAATAGTCACAACATGGGTCGATAGCTCAGCTGGTAGAGCAGTGCCCTTTTAAGGCATTGGCCGCGGGTTCGAATCCCGCTCGACCCACCATATCTCACGAAAACGACTGCTGACTCAACCACAACCAGAAAATTGCGAGCACCAGCATGGGAATAAGACTCACTCCCACCCCCGCTCCGATCTTTTTCCTGCGGATGAGCATCAAACTCCCCACCAGTGATCCAATCACCGAAAGCAAACTGACACCAATTACCGCGCCGACCACAGACACAGACCAGCCGATAGCATCGGGTGAATCGAATGCCATGAACGAGAGTCCGCAGATGGTGAAGTAAATCGGCAGCGTAACTGCAATCAGAATGACTGCGAGAATGGTGGCGAAGAGTGATGCGTGTTTCATGGCAGGAGTGTAACAAATTTCACTCTTTGATACACTGCATTCATGACTCTTTCACACCGCCTGCTCCCCGTTGGGATTTTTTCAGCGCTCTACATGTTGATTGCAACCCCGTTCGCACTCGCACATCACAACACCGAATTTCTCTTCTACATCGGCATTGTGATTCTGTTTGCAATCATCATTGTTCTGATGGATAGAAAAGTACGCTTCTCGCAGGGGTTACTCTGGGCACTCAGCATCTGGGGGCTCATGCACATGCTGGGCGGTCTTTTAGAAATTCCGGAAAGCTGGCCGCACGCAGGCGATCACGCGGTGCTCTACAGCTGGTGGATTATCCCCGGTTACTTCAAATACGATAACCCCACGCATGCGTACGGATTTGCTGTCGCAACATGGGTGTGTTGGGAAGCCCTGAAAGGCGGTTACCCAAAAATCCAACCAAGTTTTGGCGTACTGACATTATGTGCACTCGCGGGAATGGGACTGGGGGCGCTCAATGAAATCATCGAATTTGCAGCCACTCTTCTTATTCCGGGAACCAATGTCGGAGGCTACGAAAATACAGGCTGGGATCTTGTCGCAAATTTTGTGGGAAGCGTGATAACCGTGCTCTTGATCGGTTTCTTCAATCGCAAAAAATAACCAATGCCCCACTACTTCTACCTCGCCCGCTGCGCTGACTCGTCT
>CAYRQG010000148.1:0-2442 GCA_964426345.1 uncultured Candidatus Peribacteria bacterium | reverse complement strand
GCGCAATCTTGCTGACCCGGAAGATATTTCTGCAGATACGCTGCCCGATTTTTTGGCGCAGTATCCCATCGCTCTTCTTCCAGAAAATCCCGATGATGTTCCGAACATCACCGAAGATCAGTTATTATTTCTGATGCGGTCACTGGATGAAGAATTGGCTACACAAAGCCACGAAGTAAGTCTCTATAGTGAGAAGTTTCATGGGAAGGGGACAGCCTTCGGAGAATCATTCGACATGTATTCGATGACTGCCGCTCACAAATTTTTTCCGTATGACACGCTGGTGACAGTGCCGCATCTCGATAACCAGAAAAGTGTGGTCGTGCGCATTAATGACCGCGGACCGTATGTGAAGGGGCGCGATATGGATTTGAGTCTCGGGGCCTTCACGACAATTGCCGAGCGATCGAAAGGAGTGATCCGCACAACCTTCGAGCGCATGGGGGATGTGAATCTGGTGGGACCGTGCGCGATGCCAACGACCTATCAACAGCGCATTGCCCGCAATGTCATTCTGCGTCCGGGTCTTCCGCATGTGCTGCACCTGGGTGATTCACTCACGCTGCAGTCCAACAAATCATTCGTCGTGCGCGATGTGCAGTATCCTGATGGCTTCGTGTCGCAGATCCAAAACTGGATTCTTCCCGAGGAAAATTTCAGCATGAAACCGTCTGTCACAGGCAGTTATACTTTCCGTTTAAGCTCTGCAGATGGCCGTAACCGGGAGATGACGATGCAGGTGGTGGAATGCCCTGCCGATCCAGAGATGCCGCAAAATGCGCAATAAAAGCATCTAATCCCTGTTTTGCAGCTCTTATTTCCGCTCCTCAAAACAGGCTTTTTCTGCTATAATAAATAGATTTTTGTGTACTCTTTCTTTCCAGAGAAATCACCCCAATGGTCACCTTTCTAACTTACTTCTTCTGGCCTGTCGTGTGGATTGTGGTATCCATCGGTGGACTGATCATCAGTCCGGGCTTTTGGAGAGTCATTTGGAACTGGCTGGCGGAAGATCCGCTCAATCATATTCTGCTGGTGATCAGCGTCTATTTTGGATGGAGACTGTTTGCAAATATTGTCCGTTTCATTGGGGAGTATCTGGATGCACGCAGGCTTGTAAGCATGAAAGTGCTGCTTCCGCGCACCGACAGCAAAATCGATCAGGAGAAGCGCACGGAAAAAGATTTCAAGGAGAAAGTGGCCATCATGGAGCAGCTCTACCGTGCACTCTGGGAAGTGCGCAGCTTGAACTTCTGGCAGTCCCTGCATTACTGGCTCTTCCGCAATATTACGATGAGCTTTGAAATGTACGTGGAGAAAGGGGAGCTTGCGTTCTATGTGGTCACACAGCCGAAGTTCGTATCCATCATCGAAAAGCAGATCACTGCCTACTACCCCGATGCCGAAGTGCAGCTCCGCAAAACGCCGGACATCTGGCCGAAGGGATACAAGCTTGTCGGGTACAACATGATGCTCCAGAAGAAATTCATGTACCCCATCCGCAGCTACGAACAGATGCAGGATGATCCGCTGAACGATCTCGCGAACGTGCTGAGCAAACTGCACCCCGAAGATACCGCCTGTATCCAGCTCGTCTTCAAGCCGTCCTTCAGTAATAAGTGGGGCAAGAAGGCCCGTGAATTTGCGAGCGTGGGATTCAAGGGCAAGAAAGCGGGATGGTTTACGAGTATTCCCATCATTTCTCCAATTGTGCTGTTCCTGGCTGGTCGCGACAGCGAAGGCGGATCCAGTGCACCCGGCGCCAGTCACGGCGACTCCTTTGTGCGTATGATTGCGCCGGAGGAAGAACTCTATAAGCAGATGGGAGAAAAGGCCGGTATGAGCTGGTTCCACTGTTCCGTGCGTATTCTGGCTGCATCGAAAACGATGAAAGAATCCGTGGATATCACCAACGGTATGCAGGTGGCGTTCAACGTGTTCAAGCATCTCTACGGAAATGCGTTCGTGAACCGCCGCATGTTTGTGGATTTCTTCCCGCTCACGTGGAATGCACCGTTCATGTACTGGCTCTGGAAGAACCGTATCAACGGACATATCACCAAGGATTGTCTGCTCGTGGAAAAAGAAATGGCAGGACTGTTCCATTTTCCGGATAGCCGTTACAAAAAAATGCCGATCATCCAGCGGATTCCGTACAAGGTATTGCCTCCACCACCGGATGTGCCGAAGGAAGGAATTCTGCTCGGTATCAACCACTATCGTGCGCAGGACACCGAAATCCGCTTCCACCCCAAGGACCGTACACGCCACGAGTACATCATCGGTAAATCCGGTTCGGGTAAGTCTGCACTCCTCAGCTGGCAGTCGCGTCAGGATATCGCGAATGGTGAAGGTGTGTGCATCATTGACCCACACGGAGATCTTATTGAGGATGCGCTCGCACACGTTCCCAAGGAGCGCGCGAAAGATATTGTTGTGTTC
>CAYRQG010000147.1:0-2535 GCA_964426345.1 uncultured Candidatus Peribacteria bacterium | reverse complement strand
TGGCCTGAGTTATGAGGCATCAGTTATGAGTTATGAGGGATAGAATTCTTTTTCTGATTTCTCGAAAGGGCGTGCGGGGTTTCCGATGACGGTCGTGCGGGCGGGAACATCTTTGGTGACCGTTGCCCCGGCACCAATCAGCGCATATTCGCCAATCGTGACGCCGGGGACTATCGTGACATTGCTCCCGATGGAGGCGCCGCGCTTCACGAGTGTGGGCAGACATTCCCAGTCACCTTTTCCTTTGGGCGTTCCATCTGCATTGAGCACGCGGGGGCTTTTGTCGTTGGTGAACATGACGCCGTGGCCTACAAAGACTTCGTCTTCCAGGGTGACGCCTTCACACAGAAAACTGTGGCTCTGGATTTTGCAGTCTTTGCCAATCGTGACACCGCGCTGCATTTCTACAAACGTCCCAATCTGGGAACGATCACCAATAGTGCATCCGTAGAGATTCACAAAATCACGGATCACGACATTGTTTCCAAGGACAACATCATCAGCGATTTTTTGCAGAGGGGAGGTCATAGTCAGAAGGTAAGAGGGCGGTTTTCGGCAAGGGACTGATTGGCGTATTCCAGAATCTGGAGAACGTTTCTGGCAGTGGTTCCAGAGACTGCCGGTTGCTCTGTTCCATTCAGCACAGCACGGATGTGATCCGCTTCGCGCCGCAATGCTTCGGTGTTATCAAGCTTGGGAATCAGGACATCGCCACTCCGGTACACGGGGAAAAACGGGTCGGCTTTTACTCCTTCGCCGGGTACCCCGTGCTGTACACCTGTGTCGTACACGCGGATTTTTTCGGACGGTTGGATGTCGTCGAACAGCACCATTTTGTTGGTGCCACCAATAATCGTCTGGCGCAGTTTGACCGGAGAGAGCCAACTCACATGGATGTGTGCTTCAAATCCGTTGGCGAATGTGAGATGCAGATGCCCGATTTCCTCCTGATTGCCGTAGTGCTTGCTGCCATGTGCGTAGAGAGTTTTGAGGGTGGTGAGATCGCAGATCTGTCCGAGGATGGAGAGATCGTGAATAGCCAGATCCCAGAGTACATTCACATCTTTCTGGATGATGCCCAGATTGATGCGCGTGGAATCGAAGTAGTAGAGCTTACCCAGATTGCCGGTGTCCACCAGCTCTTTGATTTTGCGTACCGCACCCGTGTACACGAAGGTGTGGTCTACAAAAATATGGAGGCCTTTCTCTTTCGCCAGCGCAATCAGCGCATCGGCTTCGGCCACGGTTTCTGTCATCGGTTTTTCAATGAGGACGTGCTTGCCGTGTTCGAGTGCCGCTTTGGCGATGGCGAAGTGCCCGCGGGTAGGAGTGGCAATGGCGATGATGGTCAGTTCCGGATCGTTCAGAAGTGTATCCAGATCGGACGTGAAGGTGATTGCCGGGTATTGCAGGCGCATCTTCTCCAGGTTCTTGTCCGAGAGATCACACCCATAACGTACATTCCAACCAGTCGCGGTGAAATTCCGGAGGAGGTTTGGTCCCCAGTATCCCAGGCCGACGATACCGATTGAAGGCTGCATCTATGATAGGGTAGCGGAATTTTGGTCATACGGTAGGGGTTTGGCATGCCAAACCCGTACTGATGCGATAGAGTGTTTCCATGCAAAAGCGCCTTCTCATCGTTACCCCCTGGATTCCCTACCCTATTACGGGAGCGGATCAGCAGGACAGATTTGAAGGGTTTAAGCAGCTCAAAGCGCTGGGGTATGCGGTGCAGATTATCGCCAAAATTCATGCATTTCAGAATAAAGAGGAGATCGAGAGGTTTTACGCCGATGCCGGCTTTGCGCTGATTCTTGTTCCCTACACAACATCTCACGCATCTCTTGTGTTCCAGCGCCTGGGGCGAATCATTGCCGAACCAGCTCTTTTGGATGGGGCTGCTCTGGAATACACCGATCCACTCACTGAAACAATCATCCGCGATTCCGTCGCTCCTTCTCCGCCGGATTGTGCGTGGGTGGAGTTCAGTTTCCTGTGGCCGGTTGTCCGGTTACTGAAGTCACTTGGCATTCCTTCCGTCATGCGCTCTGCCAATAACGAGGCTCAGCAGAGTATTGATGAGCACGGCGGTAGCCTGCGTGCGCGCATCATGGCGATTCCGCGTTTTCGCGGGGAGCGGTTAGCTGCCCGGGAGAGTGCGCATGTCTGTGCGATTACACCGTGGGAGGAGACGTGGTACCGGTCCTGTGGATCGAGTCATGTCAGCGTGTTGCCGCTGCGTGGACTGGCTCGTGTGCTACGTCAGCGTACGCATACGGACAAGAAAATCATCGATGTCGTTTTCTTAAGTTCCAGTTATACGAACGGCCATAACCGCGATGCGCTGAAATTTCTCCTCACTAAAATCATTCCTTCCCTTCCGCCGGATCATCCGTTCCATTTCCATGTGACCGGGAAAAAGTTCCCCCATCCGTACCGCCAGTACCTCACGCTGGCTATCACCGTTCATGATTTTATCGACGACCTCGATAGCTTCCTGGATACCATGGATATTGCAGTGTGTCCGTCTGG
>CAYRQG010000146.1:2002-2587 GCA_964426345.1 uncultured Candidatus Peribacteria bacterium | reverse complement strand
ACCACAATCCATACCTACTCAAACCAAACATTTCCCTGTCAATGCAGTAGTATCTACGTATGGATCAGAAAAATGAATCCACAGGTTTCCCGGTATTCGACCGCTATGAGCCTTTTACCGATCTCGCTGCTTTAAATGACATCAGTGCAAAGCCGCTTCGGAAGTCCGTGCGTGTGAATACCCTCAAAATCAGTGTGGAAGATTTTTTGGCGTATGGAAAGAACAAAGGATGGGAACTGACCCCCGTGCCCTGGTGCAAAGAAGCCTTCTTCATCGACCGCGAAAATCGCGAAGAAGCACTTGGGCGCGACGAGCTGCATCTGCTTGGAGGATTTTACATGCAGGAATCTGCATCCATGCTTCCTGCGGAATTGCTGGCAGCAGAACCAGGTGATGCAATTTTGGATATGAGTGCGGCACCTGGCAGCAAGACCACTGAGATTGGTGCAAAGATGCAGGGCAGGGGAGTCATCCTTGCAAACGATATTCAGGAAAAAAGACTTTGGACACTCAAGAGTGCCATCCACCGTTCGGGGGTCATCAATGTAATTGTCACCAAGAAAGTCGGCCAATGGTTTGCCAAGC
>CAYRQG010000146.1:0-1992 GCA_964426345.1 uncultured Candidatus Peribacteria bacterium | reverse complement strand
TCAGCCGGGTCAGAACGTGCTCGACATGAGTGCCGCACCGGGGAGCAAGACGACGCAGATCGCCGCGAAGATGCGCAACAGAGGCGTGATCGTCTGCAACGACATGCAGGAGAAGCGCCTCTGGACGCTCAAGACCGCGTTGCATCGCTGCGGCGTGATTAACTACGTCATGACCAAAAAGGTCGGACAGTGGTTTGCCAAGCACATGACGGAACGATTTGATCGGGTGCTTTGTGATGCTCCGTGTACTGCACAGGGAACGGTTCGCAAAGACAGCGATGCCCTGCGCTACTGCTCAATTGAAAGTATCGAAAAAATGTCGCGTCTGCAGTATCAGCTTTTGGAATCTGCTATTCACGCAACCAAAGTTGGCGGACGGATTATCTATTCCACCTGCACGCTCACACCGGAAGAAAACGAAGGAGTCATTCTGCAAATGCTCGAACGGTTTCCAGATCAGCTAGAGGTGGTCGACCCACGCACATTGAACATTGCACCGGAAGGATACTGGGATAAGGCAATCGAAGATTCGATCGTTATTCAAAAATCCCTTAACCCTCAATCTCAACCTCAACCTTTACTCCGTCTCTGGCCGCAAACCTACGATACCGAGGGCTTCTACTCCGCAGTGCTCCGAAAAACCGCTCCTACCAAAGATGTGGAACCGATGGATCGCGTGAAATTTCAGGAATTGGAACTGCCGCGCTCGCGCAAGAATGAAATCATCAACATGATGACCGAGCTCTATGGAACCGGATTTGTACAGGAAGACGAACGTATTTTCGAGCGCGGAGAAATGCTGCTGCTCTCCAATCAGGACGTCGCGTTCTTCCATATGCCGCTGCAGGATTATTCGCTCGGTATTCCCTTTGGAAAGAGGCTCAAAGACGGACGCATTATTCTGGATCATGAAGTGGCGAGTCTGCGCGGACATCTTGCAACAAAAGGTATTGTGACAGTCACAGATGCCGACCGCGACAGGCTCCTCAGTGCGCAGGGGATTGATTGTCCTGCTGATCTGAAAGGACATGTGCTGATTATTCACGATGGGCGCTGTATTGGGATGGGGCTCGCGAAAGACGGACAACTCAAAAATAATCTGCCGCGGACCATGGTACGGTTTGGATGAGAGAATAATAGACAATCAGACGCGATAGTTTTATGATGCACGAATGAAGAATCCCGGATTTTCGCGCTTCGTTGAATATGCACCGGGAGAGAAAAAAACCAATGATCAACTTCCTGTATTCTTTGAGAAAATTCAAGAACGAACAGATATTCATTCTCGCAATATTGCATCTGAAAATGACACAGTTGAAAGTATTGCCTGTCATGCAGCGCGGGAACTCTTCAGACAATTGAATATCAAAGGGAACGATTGCGGAGGATTAGTACTCTCATCGTCTACTGGAAATGAACGACCATTGCATCAGGTTACAGATACAGCCAAAAAAATTGCAGAGTGTCTGGGGATTGAGGGCAAGCTGAAAGCAGGTGTGAATTTTGCCTGCAGCGGTTTTCCTGCAGCTGTAGAAAAAGGACTGGAGTTCGCACAGCACACAGATAAACGCATTGTCATCATTACCGCAGAAATCATGAGCCGGTTGGTCGATTGGGAAAACGAAGGAACAGCAGTTCTTTTTGGCGATCGTGCAGCGGCTACCAGTATTATGGATGGCGGACATACCATTTTGGAAGCTAAAGCATGGGATATTGATGACGATACAAACCCGCTCTTCCTGGAAAAACGTTCTGCACTCGGACCGCATGGGAAAATGAGTAACAGGGATTGCATCAGTATGAACGGAAAGCAGCTGTACCGTGAGGCACCGGGCATTATGAAAGAATTGATCCTCGATTCCATGCGTAGACACAATCTCACGCCTGCAGATATTGTCGCCGCCATTCCCCATCAGGCCAATGGACGATTCATGAAAAAAATCATGGAAATTGTTTTGAAAGCTTCAGAAGGATGGAGACATCTCTGGATGC
>CAYRQG010000145.1:0-2593 GCA_964426345.1 uncultured Candidatus Peribacteria bacterium | reverse complement strand
GTGCAGGATTCGCACTCTATATTTTCCTCTGGGTGATGTTCCCGATCCTTGCGGTGATTGCGATTCCGTTCCTCCTCTACGTTTCCTTCTGATGTCTAAAAATACGCTGACATTTACAGGCACACGGGAACTGGCAACAGTGCGCTTGCGCCAGTTGTTTTTGAGCACAGTGTCCATGGTGATCTACTGCATTGTTGTGGGAACGTTTGGCATCGTCTCTTTTCAAACAGGAGATCCATGGCCTTTCCTGCTGTCTGCATTCCTGGTGCTCTTCTTCACGCACACGATGAAGCTCTTTTTGGAAGAAGAGCTGGAGAACGATCTATTGCCCATTGCGGACAATGCACCAATTGAATCCTGGCTGTCACATGCACTTCTGCAGAAACTTGCCCCAAAGAAGCGCGCCTCTGCCGGCGATCTGCTGGAAGCGGCAATCGCAACCCCGCGCGGTAAATTCCTGCTGGAGGAACTGGGAATCAGCGCCAATGACATGATCAGCAAGTGCAAGCTGGATATTGATCAGCATGTACAGCTCGATCTCTTTTTGGAATATGCAAAGCCGCTTCTGCCGAAGTTTCAGGAAACACGCATCGATGCCAACATCGTGCTGTATCTCTTCTTCAGCTTCGTCCGTTGCTGCACAGAACTCCTGAATCAGGCAGATGTATCGGAAGAAGATCTGACTGGTCTTTTGCACTGGGAACATTTCCATCATCACTTCCGCGTGAAAGATAATCCGTGGAGCCCGGAAGCCATTCAGCGCAACAGTTCACTCGGCCGTTCCTGGATTATGGGCTACACCGATGCGCTCGACATGCTCACGACAGAAATTGATGCCACACAGGAGGCGACAGGGGAGCGCAGTGTCATCATCCATACCGATGCAATTGAAGCGGTGCTGCGTTCGCTGCTGCGCGCCAAAGAACGAAACGTACTGGTGCTTGGAAAAACAGGAACCGGAAAGCGCACCCTCATCCGGAACGTGGTCGCTCAACTCCGCACACTCGAACGCGAAAAGCATTTGCCATTCACACGCGTGCTGATGCTGCAGACAGAAAAACTGCTTTCCGGCGTGGGAAATTCCGATACATTCCTCCTGAACGCTCTCAGCCGCGCGCAGAATAGCGGTCGCTTCATACTTGTTATCCGTGATCTTTCGCTGCTCCTCCGTTCCGCCAATGCCAATCTGATGGCGGTGCTTAAGAAGTTTTTGGAGTCCTCAAATATTTCCGTCGTCGGTATTGCAGATACACAGGATTACCACACGCTGATTAAAACCGATCCGATGCTCGACAGCATGTTTCAGAAAGTGACAGTGGAAGATGCAAATGATGAAGAAACGATGGAAACCCTGATGGCACACTATTTCTCTCTGCAGAGTCATCGCGTGCGCATCACGTACAAGGCACTCAAGTCCATTCTGGAGCTGACCAAGCGTTTCCTCTCCATGCGCGGAGGATTACCGGGAACTGCACTCGACGTGATGGACGAAGCCGTGCACCGCGCACACGATAATGGTGATGCGTTTGTACGTGAGGATCATGTACGCGAAGTCATTTCCATCAAGAGCCGCGTGAATGTCCTGCAGGTATCGGAAGGGGAAAAGGAACGACTGCTCATTCTGGAAGACAGCATGAAGAACCGCGTGATTGAACAGGACAATGCAATTCATGCAGTGGTGAGCTCTCTCAAGCGCGCACGCATGGATCTGCGCGAACGTCACAAGCCGGTGGGAACATTCCTCTTCCTGGGCCCCACAGGAGTCGGAAAAACAGAAACCGCAAAGGTTCTTGCGGAAGAATATTTCGGCGCCTCCGATGCAATGATCCGCCTCGACATGAACGAATACAGTCATGCAGACAGTGTCTTTGGTGTGATTGGAAACGCAAGTTCCTCGGAAGGGTTCCTCGCGCAGCGCGTACAGGACAAACCGTTCTCACTCATCCTTCTCGATGAAATCGAAAAAGCACACCCCACAGTCCTCAACCTCTTCCTCCAGATTCTGGATGAAGGATTTTTGACAGACAGCCGCGGCATCCGTACCGATTTCCGCAATACGATTATCATCGCCACATCGAACGCAGGTGCTCTCTTCATCCGCGATTTCGTGAAGGAGCATGCAGACTACGACAAGCAGAACTTCAAAGCGGCGCTGCTCGATTCCATTCTGCAGCAGAAACTCTTCACTCCGGAATTCGTAAACCGTTTCGATGAAGTCGTCCTGTTCTATCCGCTCTCCCAAACTGCAGCGGGACGTGTGGCTGGCCTTATGATTGATTCGATTGTAAGTGATCTACAGAAGCGCCGCGGCATCAGTGTGACACTTGGCGAAGGAGTGATGGAAAAACTTCTCTCACGCGGATACAGCATGGAATTCGGTGCACGCGAAATGCGCCGCACGATTACCGATATGATTGAAGACTATCTGGCAGATTATCTCCTGCGAAACGACGTGAAGCGCGGTGATGAAATTGTCATTCAGCCAAGTGATTTGAAGTAAGAGATTGATGTTCCGGAAAAGGAGGTGATCTGGTACGATGACTCCCTATGAAAACCCCTCTCCCTCTTCTTCTTTCTGTATCGTTATTTTTAG
>CAYRQG010000144.1:0-2676 GCA_964426345.1 uncultured Candidatus Peribacteria bacterium | reverse complement strand
GCCAGACGGGCCAGCAGCAAGTCGCGGGCGGCAAACAGTTTCAGCCAGGCGGAATTGGGGAGTCCGGAAAGACCATCCATCCAGTCCGGCAACCAGGCGATCCAGGTGTTCGGGTGGACGAATTTATCGATGCCGAAATAGCCGAAGACAAAAACGAGGGAAAAAATCAGCAGCCATTTAGCGGTCGTTGTGCGTTGCATCGGTGCGGAGCCTACCGGAGGCCTCCATGCTGTGTCATGCTTTTTGCATTGATAGGAAGCCATTTTCTTGTCGTCGCACCGAATGACTGTCATGCTATACTCGTTCTATGAAACGCTCACTTATCGTCATCGGCCTTCTTGTGCTCTTTGCACTAAGTAGCTGGTACGGCTACAACCGCCGCGCACCCAACCCCGATCCCAATCACAATCATGCGGATTTTGCGGTGTGGATTGATGGCGTCAAACTCGACTTTGCGAAACAGAAGTACATGTCTCATGTACCGGTAACCTACGTGCCGGCCGCAACGTTCCGCTTCATTGCTGCAGCCTCTGCTCATGACGATGAACCCGAGGGCGGTTCCGGAGCAGTTGCCATTTCCGGACGCGAATATTTGCACCTGCATGATATGAACGGATCGGTCATTCACCGCCACAAGCCTGGACTCGGTTTTGGCGATTTTCTCTCGTCCCTCGGCTTCACTCTCACCGATACCTGTCTCATCACTGATGATGGTATCAAGGCCTGCAATACCGAAGCCAAGAAGTGGCAGCTCTTTGTGAATGGAAAAGAGATTGTGCCTTTCCAGATGAATTATGTGTTTGCCGACGAAGACCATCTTCTCCTGACTTACGGAGCCGATGCCGCAGAAGTACAGCATGAACTCTCACTCCTGACAGACGAAGCCTGTCTCTACTCCAAGACCTGCCCCGGCCGCGGAGAACCTCCCACTGAAAGCTGTATTGCTGATCCTACCATTCCCTGTACCGCCCCATGACACACACTGATGATACTTCCACCACCGGCGATCCTGTTATTGTTGCCCAGCAGGACACCGGCAACGATGCAGTTGAATCCGCCATTGCCGACGATGCAGCCACCGATGTGGATGCGCTCCTGCAGCAGATTGAAGCACTAAAAAAAGAAGTCGACCGATACCGCGATGTAGCCGGCCGCGCGCAGGCCGATTTACAGAACGCCAAAGCCAGAGTGGAGCGCGAAGCCGATGATCTCCGCAAATTTGCCTCAGAATCACTCGTCAAAAAAATCCTCCCGACGCTCGATAACTTCCAGCGTGCATTCCTGCATATTCCAGAAGAGCTGAAGACGAACGAATGGGTGAAAGGGGTCAATGCAATTGAAGCAGACCTTATGAAGCAGATGGCCGATGTCGGGCTGAAGCGCATGCAGTCACTCCATCAGCCCGTGGATGCCAACAAGCACGATCCTCTCATGGTAGGGCCCGGCCCTGCAGATACGGTGATTGAGGTTCTGGAAGAAGGCTACGAGTTCCATGGCAAAGTACTCCGCCCCGCGAAGGTGAAAGTGGGAGACGGATCGGCTGTCAGCTGAGACTCGTTGCACTTAAGAGCACCAGCAATACGCCCAGTGTATTCATCGTGAAGCAGAAAGCGGCAAACGGTTTTCCGTGAATGTGTGCATCGCCACTGAGCACGCTTACGCCCAGTTCGTCGGGGAAGGGGGATGCAAGAATGATGCCTGCAATGGACCAGGCGATATATTTCTGAATCTGTGTGGGAACTGAATCTCTCTCCATGCGCCTGAACCAGCGTAATGGCTGCATCTTTTTTAACTGTTCAATTTCATCCATGAAGGAGAAGCGGATGAATTTGAAAATCAGCAGATCGGAGGTCATGGCGCCGAGTCCGGCAACAATGGCACCCAGAATGGGGTTCACGGTCGCTGCCATTTCAATAAAGATTGCGATGGCAAAGGGGGTGGTGAATCCGAAGCTGAAGAGCAGGCCGCCGGCAAACATGGTCAGGTATCCATAGCCGTGCAGGAGGTTTGGGAGCACATCAAACAAACCTGCCAAAAAGAGGATGTACGTGAAGGTATAGGTACACAGCAGGCTCGTGAGTTTCGGGAAGTTGTTTTTGTATGTCACGCAACTATTATAACATATTTTGCTTATTTAAGCCATCTTCACGAAGTGGGCGAACCGGTCTCCCTTTTCCTCAAAGTTCTTAAACATGCCGTAACTGGGAGATGCGGTGGAAAGGAGGGTAATCGGGTGGCCCAGAGGTGTGCGGCCGCCTGTTACTTTTTTGGCTGTGTGGACTGCTTCTTCCATGGTTGAAACCTCAAAAAATTCGACGGCGGCTCCTGCTTTCTGAATGGCATCTTTGATCCGCGGTCCGCTTCCCGGGAAGAGGATGATAGTACTGACGGATGAGTCTTTGATACGCTGCCCGAGCTCCGTGAAATCGTTTCCTCTGTCCTGTCCGCCCAGGATCAAAATTTCCACTCTGTTATCCAGAGCATCGAGCGCGGCAATCGTGGATTCCGGGGTGGTGGAAATGGCGTCATCAATCCATTCCTGTCCGTGATGAATCCCGAGTGATTGCAGACGGTGCGGCAGACCCTGGAATTCTTTAATGACATCGATCGCGGTTTTTTCCGGGATACCGAGACGCGTCGCCACTGCAAATGCGCCCGCGATATTGCTGAGGTTAT
>CAYRQG010000143.1:0-2701 GCA_964426345.1 uncultured Candidatus Peribacteria bacterium | reverse complement strand
CCGGAAGCTGAGGGAAAAGCAGAGAATGTCTCCAGTCAGAAAGATGCAGCACAGGCAGAGGGCAAGCGTGTGGATCAGGCTGATGTTGCAGTGCGTGCTGCCGAAGCAAAAGCAAACCGCCCGGTCGCAGGGTTAAAAGGAGTGGCACCAGGCTCAATCGAGGCTGCTCTGAGGGGTGGGGGGATCAAAGCCGCAATCGAGAATGCAGGGCAAAAAACCGACACTGCTGATACAAGGAAGCCTTCCACCATTCTTCCGCAAGGCATTGAAAATAAGCTGATTGATGTTCGCGCCCCCGATGCACTGCAGTCAATCGATGGAAAAATGAAGCAATTCGTAAAAAATCCCTCTGCATTTATGTCATCTGCAGGCGGCTATAGCAAATACGGTTCCCCTGAAAATTATCCCGGTGGACAATCGATTGAAGGATTTACTGCGTGGCTGAAAGACAAAGGACATCCGGAAGCTGCAGAAGCAGAGGCACTGAGTGCGGCACTCACACCCGATGAACGTGATGTGCTGAATTTCATTATTGCTCATCCCGATTCCATCCCGAACGTTGCTGCGGAAAAACCGGTAAAACCAAATGCTGAGATGCCAACGAACAATCAGCGCGAAAAAAACGCGGATGCCGTTCCCACCGGAAACGAAAAGCCGGAGTTTTCCGTAGAACAGCAGCGCCAGTTTGCCGATGATCTCCTGGGCATTATCCGCGATATGTCCGCTCAACTCGGCCCCGATGCGCCGGTTGTTCCCGTCACCTGGGACGAGATGATTACCGACCCTGCGACAAAAGATTATTTCCTTACCTCGCTCGCAGCTCTGCAGAAAGACACAGGCAGAAGTGTGTCGGTGCCGGGGGTAATGAGTGCCGGCCAGCAGTTTGCTCCGGAAAATCAGGAATCGCTTCCCAAAAACCGTGAAGCAATCGCCAGGCAGTTTATAAAGAATGCCAAGGATCTTCTTCCGGAAGGGGTAACAGTGAAACCCGGAGAGAAGGAGACAGAGGTCATAGTGGAACAAAACGGTCTATCGATGACGATTATTCCGCAATCCAATGGTGAATGGGTGGCAGTCACGGAACCGGGAAAAGCGATCACGATTGACGAGAGCAAATTTACTGTCTACGAAGGTAATCTGACTCTTGGTCAGGAGCAGATGCTCCAGATGATCGGACGTGGTTTACAAAAGGCCCGCGAGGAGAAAACATTGCCGGCTAAATCCTAAAAACGAGAGGAGCAGGAACCTGTCCAGTGGAACTACTATTTTTTCTTGCATCGAAATGCCCCTATTCGTATAATGGGCCTACATTTCCGGTGTTTCCCGCTTATTTGAGACGAATAAGAAACGGGGGCAGCGGACTTTCATGCGTGGATTTTCCCGCAGAAAGAAGCCATTTTTCCCACTTTCTCACATGCCGACAACTGCTACGTCCGCAACCGATTCCTTCGACGCTGTCGCCCTCTCGGTGGCAAGCCCGGACGATATCCTCACCTGGTCCCGCGGTGAAGTGACCAAAGCTGAAACCGTGAACTACCGCACACAGCGTGCTGAGCCCGATGGTCTCTTCTGTGAGCGTATTTTCGGACCGACCAAGAACTTCCAGTGTTTCTGTGGAAAGTACAAAGGAATCCGTTATAAGGGTGTTATTTGTGAAAAGTGTGGTGTGGAAGTCACCCGTTCTATCGTTCGCCGTGAACGTATGGGACACATCAACCTCGCGGTTCCCATTGCACATATCTGGTTCCTCCGTTCGAGCCCGTCCCGTATCGGCCTGCTTTTGGATCTGCCAATCAAAACCCTCGAACAGATCGTCTATTTCGCCGCATACGTGGTGATTAGCGTCAACGAAGACATGAAGACGGAAGCAGACAAGGAACTCAATGCCAGCATGGAAAACCGCCGCAAGCAGGTGGTGCGCGAGTACGAAGAGGCAAAGAAGCAGCTCACCGAAAGCAACGCGACGCGCGCTCAGCTCGATGCATTGGATAAGGAGTATGCAGAACGCCTCGAATCCCTGAAGCTCAACCACCGCGAAGCGCTGGATGACCTCAAGAACCTGCATACTGGAGGAGTGCTCTCCGAGCTTAAATTCCGCGAAATGAACATGAAATTTGGCCACGTGTTCCGCGCAGGAACCGGTGCCGAATCGCTCCGCGAAGTTATTTTGAACATCGAACTCCAGCAGCTGGCTACAGACTTGCAGGCAGAACGCGAGAAGTCCTCGGGTCAGAAGCTCAAGAAAGTCATGAAGCGTATGAAGTTCGTGAACTCCATTCTCCAGGCTGGTATCGATCCTTCCTGGATGATCCCGACACGTTTGCCGGTGCTTCCTCCTGATTTGCGCCCGATGGTGCAGCTCGATGGTGGACGCTTTGCCGCATCCGACTTAAACGACCTGTACCGCCGCGTCATTAACCGTAACTCCCGCCTCAAAAAGCTGATGAGTATCGGTGCGCCGGAAGTCATCTGCCGCAACGAAAAGCGTATGTTGCAGGAAGCAGTTGATACATTGCTCAATAACTCCGCCCGCGGAGGAAAGACTCTCTTTACCGCAGGAGATCGCCGCAAACTGCGTTCTCTCTCGGATATGTTGAAGGGAAAGCAGGGACGCTTCCGCCAGAACCTCCTCGGAAAGCGCGTCGACTGCTCCGGACGCTCCGTGATCGTCGCCGGACCTCACTTGAAGTTGAACCAGTGT
>CAYRQG010000142.1:1365-2705 GCA_964426345.1 uncultured Candidatus Peribacteria bacterium | reverse complement strand
AAAACGAAAGAAGGACGCGATTCGGTGTACGACTTTCTCAAACGCGATCTTCTGCCCGCAGGTAGTGCCATAACGCAGACCGTCATCGTCGGAAATATGCTCCATGATGATTGTGTGCTGATGCGTCTCGTCCGTGAAATTGACAGCGGCAAATTGCAAGGCGTGTACCGGACATATCCGCTGATCGACGATGCGGGAAATTGTTTGTGGCCTGGTAGGTTCCCTACAAAAGACCACATTGAGGCCGAGAAGCGCCGCATCGGGAATGAATTGGTCTGGTTTCAAGAATATTTGCTCAAGATCGTCTCGTCGGCCATTCGTGTTGTGCGGAAAGAATGGATACGAATGTATGACGAATTGCCATCACAGGAACCCGTTGCTGTTGCGGTCGCAATCGATCTGGCCTTCTCCGAAAAGAGCAGCGCAGACTACACGGCTATGGTCATTGGCAAGGCCTACTGGATCAATGATCAGTTACGCATCTACATCCTCCCACATCCGTTCCACGCTCGCGTGACACCGCTGGAGGCGTTGCAAGCCGCAAGAACCGGTGCTCGTGCGAATAGAGCGGATGGCGATGATGCGACATTGATCGTGGAGAACGTCCATCAAGAACTTTTCATCAGTTTGCTTCAGGAAAACGGTCTGTATGTGAAAGAATTTCGTCCGCTCCAAGACAAGCGGACACGGTTGATGCAGGTGACGCCGTTCCTTGAGTCCGGGCAGGTGTTCTTCCCAAGAGAGGGCTGCGAGGATCTCATCAATGAACTTCTCAACTTTGGTATGGAGCGGCACGACGACTTGGCGGACGCGTTCGCAATGCTCCTGACCCATTTCATCGATGAACATGCCCATGAGCCGCAGAGCACCTACTTAATCCGAGGTGGACCAACCAGAGGCGATTACAGCAGTCGAAAATGGACGTCTTTATTCCACTGAATTTGATGGCCTAGCGGTTGGCATTTCGTCAGCCGCTAGGCTTTCACAGACTGGTCAGATATCTGAAAATCTCCACCATGGCGAATGTATCCAGTTCGCAGTATTCAATGAGATGACCCCACGTTTCCTCACGCTCCTTTACTGACTTTTCCGGACCAAACATCCGGTACCACGACAGAGAGGCGGCCATTCCTTCATGGATCGTCAGTTTCTTGTGTGACAGTGTGGGAATGAGGACGGGCAGAACTTTCTTGATGGAACAGCTCCCGCAGAAATCCGGATGAACGTAATGCTGGTTACTGAAAATCTCCATGAGGTCGAATGTTCGTTCATTGAGTGACTCAAAGAACGGGGCGAAAGCAGGAAGCAATACGCCCATTTCTTTATTTCTAGTCGTTTCA
>CAYRQG010000142.1:0-1355 GCA_964426345.1 uncultured Candidatus Peribacteria bacterium | reverse complement strand
ACGATAACATTTCCCTTATCGGGAAGATTTGTGCGGAGAGAATCTGCAAGTTCGGGAATGGTATTACCGAGATTCCTCGCCAGAAATTCATGGTGTTCCAGTTCCGCTCCGGGTGAGGGTAAGACGTGCAACGAATACTGGAAAGGCATTGCCTGATGAGGATGAAGCCCATCAAACATCGGCACAGCGCAGGCGAATGTCTCGTAGTCGAGAAACGACAACGGGTATTCAAGTTTGCTGAGAGCGTCGGCTATCTTGTCTTTCTCCACGATGGGCGTTCTGGAACGCGCCACTTGCACCTGACAAGCTTGGGCGGTGGTGAGCTTATAGTCCTCGGGCAAATCAACAATCGCACGAACTCCCGATGTATAGAGCTTCTGAGCTTTCGGACCACTGATGCGCGTGAGTTCAAAAACTGAATGATCAGGTAGGTCAGGATAACAATGTCCTATGCACATACATTCCTTTGGCACGCAGGTGCAGACAATTTCTCCGACTTTTGGATTAGCATTATCAATGATGGCGAGCGCCTTTGAGATGTCAGCCGCTACAGCGTCTTCAACTTCATCCACCTCTTCCGTGATGTCTTTTATGATCAGAAACGATTGAGGATCAATGGCACCTGCGCGGATATAATCGCCGTTCACATACACCAGATGCACTCTGCCGATGTCGAACCCCGCCTTCCTGAATGCCATTCGCTGGAAGCAGACATCATGGATATGTTCCTTCTTCACTTCCGAAGAACTCTTCACTTCAAAGATGTCCCATTTCTTCGTTTCGGGATTGAATCGAATAACGTCTGCGATTGCCATGATGCGATCAGCCACAGCAGCCGCCTGAAAGATCGTCGTGGCACCGGCTTTGATCTGATCCTGAGTCTGTTTCTGAACATCAGCACCATGCCCCTTAATTGTGACACCATCAGGGAATAACTCCCGAGCGATCACATCCACCATGTTTCCTTCTTCAAATCTCCAAAGGAGTGAGGGATTTTGTGAGTGATGATGCATTTCCTCCTGCTTATGCTTCCAAACCCATAGGTGCATGGGGCATTCCAGATAGCGGTGGGTGTAGTCGGATTTGGTTAGCATGATGTAGCAAGCAAAATATCTGTCACTCCATCACGCTCACTTTCCAAATTTGATCCCCCAGCATCTTGAGCATTGTTTGACGCTGTTCGATGGAATTGCGATCCCACTGATCAAACTTTTTCAGCTGGGCATACATGCGCTCTGCCGATGTGTTGGTTCCCACCTGCATTGTCTCTGCAATCGATTTTGTGAGGTGGAATGCACACTGCTTGTATTTCTCCCACTTTGCTGGAAAGAAACCATTGCTGGCAACGATATTCA
>CAYRQG010000141.1:0-2776 GCA_964426345.1 uncultured Candidatus Peribacteria bacterium | reverse complement strand
TTGCACGGATAATGATGGTCGATTTTTCCGGGGAATACCACGATGCATTTTCAATGAATTCCTGCATGACTCCCGTGAACACTTTTGTATCGACTGTAATCTTCAGGCTGGCCGGAATATCCAGCACCAGTTTTTGCTTTCGACGTTTCAGAAGAGCGCTCGTGCTTTTAGGAATGGCATTGATAATGGAAAGGAAGCTCACATTTGCAGCGGTGTAATTCACCTGCGTGCTCTGCATGTGGACCGCCGTACGCAACGACCCGATGATATCGTCCATGCGGGTGATTCCTTCCTGCAACTGATTGAATGCGTCGTCATCTTCCTTCTTTTCTTCCTCGGTATGGCGGTGCTTCGCACGGTGCTCCTGCAGGATTTCAATCCACCATTTGAAGGTGGCAAGCGGGGCACCCAGCTGGTGTGTAGCCAGATCCATGAGGGCTGTGCGTTCGGTATTGAGCTGCTGCATGGATTCAATGCGGCGCTGACGGACGACGAGCAGCACATAGGCAATCATCATCACGCCGGCAACGGCAATGAGGAGCAGGGCAACCGGCGAGAACACGCGCTGTGATAACCGGTTGAAATCAGCGGCATTCATGTCGACACCCAGAATGGCCACTACCTTTCCGTTGGCATCCAGAATGGGGGCATAACCGGAAATGAATGTTCCCCACTGATCGGTCGTAAATGTTGCATCGACTGTCGGACGGGTGACATTGTGCAGTGCGGGAACATCCGTGATGTCGTAGGTATCGCCGGGATGTCCGGGCTCTTCATCCGGATCCACAACTCCATTTTTATTGATATCCAGTTCTTCGGCAGATAAAAGACCGTCTGCATCGGCAACGAATGTCAGCACATTGGGGTCATCTGTCTGGCGGAGAATGTAAGCAAAGCGAATGTTTGGCAGTGTATCGCGCGTATTGTGAAGACGTGTCACCAGACGTACGTACGCGTCTTTTTTTGTATCATCAAATGTGTGCACCTCTTCAATCAATCCGGCATTGAACTGCACTGCCGCAAGGGCCGCCGTATCCTGCAGGCGACTCTTCAGATCTTCCACCATGATCGCACGGCCATGGAAAAAGAAGAACATACCCAACGACACCACGCTCACAATAACGACCACAGGAAGAATGGCATACCGAAGGGTTGCGAGAATGGCCTGGAAGACGGGACGGTAACGCATGGAATGGATGTGAATGTTTCCCCTTATTGTAGCAAAAAACCCGTCAAAAGGCGAGTCTCTCTACTGATCTTCTCGTCATGCCCAAAAAGGTAGTACACTCTGCACACTATGAAGCCCCTGTCCACCGATGAACTCCGCCAGGCCTACCTCGACCTTTTCGCATCCAAAGGCCATTCCGTAATCCCCGGAGCGCCCCTTGTCCCCGAAAACGACCCGACTGTCCTCTTTACGACCGCCGGCATGCACCCACTCGTCCCCTACCTGATGGGCGAAAAGCACCCAATGGGCACCCGCCTGACCGATGCGCAGCGCTGCGTCCGTACCGGCGATATTGATGAAGTGGGCGACAGCTCACACCTCACCCTCTTTGAAATGATGGGAAACTGGAGCCTGGGTGATTACTTTAAAGAAGGAGCTATCAAGATGAGTTTCGAATTTTTGATCAACGTGCTGGAAATCCCGATCGAAAAATTTGCGGTGACGTGTTTCGAAGGAGACAACGATGCCCCGCGCGACGAAGAGTCTGCTGCCATCTGGGAGAGCTGCGGCGTGCCGCGTGAACGCATCGGATTTTTACCGAAAGCAAAAAACTGGTGGGGGCCAGCCGGCGTGACCGGACCCTGCGGACCGGATACCGAAATGTTTTACTGGGTCGGGAAAAGTGAACTTCCTCCTCCCGGAAGCAACCCCGCAACCGATGATCCGAACTGGATGGAAATATGGAACGATGTCTTCATGCAGTACAACAAAAAAGAAGACGGCACCTTCGAGCCGCTCAGTCAGCAGAACGTCGATACCGGCATGGGACTCGAACGCGTGGCTGCGGTGCTCCAAGGTGTGAGCAATGTGTATGAAACGGATAGGATGATGCCGATTGTGAAACGAGTTATGAGTTATGAGTTAAGAGTTATGGGGGCGAACGAAACGAGACATGTCCGTATTATTGTCGATCACCTGAAAGCAGCGACCTTCATGATTGCAGACGGTGTGAAGCCCGGAAACGTCGATCAGTCCTACGTGTTACGTCGTATTATTCGTCGTGCTATTCGATCAGCAAGAACGTTGGGGATCGAAGCAAATGGATCATTT
The DNA here is from genome assembly GCA_964426345.1 of uncultured Candidatus Peribacteria bacterium. GTDB lineage: Bacteria > Patescibacteriota > Gracilibacteria > Peribacterales > Peribacteraceae > CALREJ01. The sequence continues at coordinate 498 of CAYRQG010000141.1, read as the reverse complement.
ACTGCAATAATTACCGAAGAGATTATCGCTCAGTACGGCCATATTTACGGTCATCTGAAAACAAAAGAAAAAGAAATCCGCGATACCTTAAGCCACGAAGAGCAGCAGTTTGGAAAGACATTGCAGGAGGGACTCAAGAGATTTTCCAACGTTGTTGCTTCACTGGAAGGAAAAGAAATTGATGGCATCACTGCTTTCCATTTGTACGACACCTACGGCTTCCCGTTTGAAGTCACGAAAGAAATGGCTGCCGAACAAAATCTGACAGTCGATGAAGCAGGATTCAAAACTGCCTTCGAAGCACACCAGGCACTCAGCCGCGCAGGTGCGGAACAGAAATTCAAAGGTGGACTGGCCGATAACTCAGCAGAGACGACAAAGTTGCACACTGCCACTCACCTTTTGAACGCAGCACTGCACCGCGTGCTCGGGAATCACATCGGGCAGAAAGGAAGTAATATTACCGCTGAGCGTTTGCGCTTCGACTTCAACTACGAC
>CAYRQG010000140.1:0-2852 GCA_964426345.1 uncultured Candidatus Peribacteria bacterium | reverse complement strand
AATGCCGCGTGGATGATGTCCGACAGAAACGGTAGCAGCTACTGTGTTATTCAAAGTATTGATGATCGTGACATTATTGTCTCCCAGACTGGCAACATAGACCTGAGCCCCATTGGGGCTAATGGCAACGCCCACCGGAGCGCTTCCTGTTGTAACCGTTGTATCCACGGTTTGGCTTGCCAGATCCAGCACGTACAGTTTGCCTTCTCCATAACTTCCGATATATGCCTTCGTGTCGCTGGCATTGATAGCAATGTAGAAAAGATCGGAGGCAGGAGTCACAATGGTATCGGTCACTGCCTGTGTTGCCGTATCGATCACGGAAATAGAGTGATCACTGTAGTTTGTCACATAGGCCTTGGCGCCGTTGTGGGTGAAGGCAATACCGCTGGGAGAAGAGCCGACGCTGAGGGTCGCAGTCACCAGGCCACTGTCTCTATCGATAATAGACACCGTGTTGTCAAAATTATTTGCCACATACACATACACGCTTGCAGCTGCGGACACAGAGAGTGAACCGGAGGAAAGGAGCAAGGCAATGACAACCAGAACAAGGAGTGATCGTTTTATCATAATAGTATCCAGCGTACAGAAACGTGCTGCGCTTCTTCAATGTGTGCTGTGTGATTGTGTGTGTCGGGAATCGGGTTTTGGGGTTTGGTAGTAGGGAGAGGCTATCACTGTGCAGTAGTGATGTGTGTAGTATTTCATCAAAAAGACCTGCATGTGCAGGTCTTTTGGAATCATTCAATGAACTCTTTTTTACTGTGTACGCATAGTTATCTATCCGAACGTGACACAGACACAGAAACGGACTGTCCGGCATTGGTGGTGCAGCTCCCTCTGAGAGAAGACGTAGGCTTCTTCAGAGAAGAGGTGGGGACGCAGGAAGAGGCAGGCGACGGTGCCGGGGAACACTGTCCAAGATTCTGTACCCAGACATACGCCCCTCTTCCATCCGGCGTACCGATCTGTGCCCAGTCCTCGTGCACAACACGCAATACTTGCATTCGCTCTCCTTTGTTTGCGACACGCAGAATCGCGGCATCAATACGTGAATCGGCGCGGACATTCAGAATGTCCGTCTGCACACAGCGGACATCGCCACTCAGGCTGGAAGCAGTGCTGCTGCTCGAGGACGATGCAACCGATGCGATGGAACGTGCAGAGGAAACAGACGAAGCGGAGACGCTCGATGTGCTCCTTGCTGTTGTACATGTTTTGATCATTTTGAGTGTCTGCAGAGTGGAGCCGCTATTATTTTTATAGTGCAGTGAGATGGATCCATCGGGGGCCAGATTCAGGATGTCTAGACTGAGACCGATTTGCGGAAGAGCCGGCGCAAGCAACGTCCACCCACTTCCGTCATATGCCATCACGTGTGCTTTGCCCATCTCTCCAAAGGCAACGACTGGCCGTCCGTTCGTATCAATCACCAGGGATTGATAGGCTGCCTGGCGATCTTTTGTGGAAATGTCCCGGGAACCCACATGAACCCAATCAGAGCCGTTGAATGTCATGACCCGCAGAGGCATGACCTCCATGAAGGCGATAAACGGCGTGCCGTCACTCTTGAAGGCCAGAGAGAAAAAAGCGCTCGAGGCATCGGAAAAACCCTGCTTGCCGACATAACTCCACTTTTGCCCATCAAATTTCATGACCGATGCCTTCGAGTACACCGTATCGTCCGACAGTGCCATGTACAATGTGCCATCCGGAGCAAAGGCAAGTTTTCGGTAGTTGGGCGAATTATTGCCTGCATCGGGCAGAGGTGCCCACTTGGATCCGTCAAATTTGACCACGTACGCAGAGTAGGAGGAAGTAAACGACTGCGACGAGAAATTAATATAGGACAAATACGGCGTGCCATCCGGTGCGATGGCCAATGATGCGCTGATTGCACGCTGTCCGAGATCGGCACCGACCTGTGTCCAACTGGTGCCATCAAATGTCATCACTCTGGCTTTTGGCTGCTGGCCATTTGTCAGATACGACACGTACACTTTGCCATTTGCAGCAACAGCGACGTTTATATTTCTTATTGATTCTTTTGAAAATCCCGCACTGCCCACAGTCACCCATGTGGTGCCGCTGCTCTTCATGACTGTTGCTTTGTCCGATGTATCCTTGAAGGCAACATAGGCCGTTCCGTCTGCTGCATAGGCAAATGCCTGATCGGCGCTGTATCTTTCTTCCTTCAGATTTACGAATCCGGGTTGTCCGAGTGCCGTCCATGTATTCGAGAGCTCCTGTGTGCAGACAGGAGAGGGTGCAGAGCTCCTGGAAGAAGAGCTCATAGAAGAAGAACTGGACAATGACGATGCACGGCGCTTTCTGGCAATGACACGTTCATCCAGACGGATGATTGGTGCTATGTAATTTTCTCCTCTGTGACCGCCGGACGGTGTGGTGCCGCTGGTGGTAGTGGTGGTGGTGGGCGTAGTGTTGTTCTGCTCTTCGTACGGATAGGCAAACACCGAACCACCTGCGATCGTTTGTGTGACTAATAGAAGAGAGACTGTTAGACGCACAGTTCTGCGTGCGTATTGTTTGTGAAACATAAAATGGTATGAGGAAGGATGTTCCAACATACTAGCATCCAAAAGAAACGGATCATGGAAAGTTGGCTTCACAAAGATCAGTTTCTATTTTGCGACTAAACAGCACTTACTCCGTTGCCAGTTCTTTGTGCTCTTCCGTGTTCGGTTGAGCAAGACGGTCAATTGCTTTCGTTACCCGTTCATAAAAATCCATTTCGACACTCTCTTCTTTCGAGCGACTGATGACGAGGCCATCTGCTTTGCTGAAGGTAGGATTTCCGTATGCCTTCTTCCATTTCTGCAGTGCGCCAA
>CAYRQG010000139.1:0-2856 GCA_964426345.1 uncultured Candidatus Peribacteria bacterium | reverse complement strand
TCTGCAAAGGATGCCCTTTTTATTGTGCGTATTGATCGCATAGAAAAGCGCGCGTCCGCCTTCGCTCTTGCTGCGGCGGGCAGCCTTCATGCGAAATCATATTCTATCCAAAAGCGCTAACGTTGGGATGGCCGGAGGCCAGCCGAAGCCTTGGCGAAGGCTGGCGGAGAGGGAGGGATTCGAACCCTCGAGACCCTTTCAGGTCTACACGCTTTCCAAGCGTGCGCACTAGGCCACTATGCGACCTCTCCATATGAAGTGCGCTGTAGTATAGGCATTTTGGCTCATCCTCCAAGGCTTTGTTTTGTAGATTCCTGTATTATCTGCCCATGATGTTTCCTGTTGAGCTTCCACCGCCTCTTCTTTTAATGGCAGAAGATATTGGTTTCAAGCCCGAGGATGTCGAAGAGCAGTTTACCCGTGGAACCGGGAAAGGGGGTCAGAAGATGAATAAAACGTCGAGCGTGGTGCAATTGCGGCATCTGCCTACAGGAACCGAAGTGAAGGTGCAGAGGCACCGGGAGCAGAGTAAGAACCGGGTATCGGCCTGGAAACTGCTGATTTTGAAGATTGAGGAGCAGGTGAAAGGCAAGGAATCGAAGCATGCGAAGGCTATTTTCAAGATTCAGAAGCAGAAACAGCGCCGTTCACGCAAAGCGAAAGAGAAAATGCTCGTGGAAAAGCATCATCGGGCGGGGATTAAAGAAGAAAGGAAATCTTTATCTGCAGAGTAATCGAAAAAAGAGTTCCAGATCCTCATCCCTTAATCTTATCCTCAATCCTTAATTAAGCCTTTTTGCCAGCCTGAAGACGCTTTGCAAGCGTGCGCAGGTAGGAGGCTGCTACTTTCATGGTCTTGTATTCGCCTGTTTCTGCATCGAATACGCGCTTCTTGATGATATTGACCTTCCAGTTGCGGCGTGTGGAACGCAGCGAGTGGCTGCGGGTGTTGCCGAAAGAGGTCTTTTTGCCGGTTTTGGTGCAAGCGCGGGCCATGAGTTGCGCCAATTTACAGAGAGATCAGGGGGGCGTCAACTGTTAATTTAGGGGTGGAGAGGTGGGAAGGGGGTTTTCTTGGTATGTCCTCGCCGGACGGGCGTTCCTTTTTGGCCCTGCCCCAAAAAGTAACCAAAAAATGCCCCACCTTCGCTAAAGCTACGGCGGGCAGGGGTCCGGCCAATTGCCCTCCCACTTGCCCCTTCACCCTCCGTGGCCGGACACCACGCCACGGGCCCTCATTTTCCCTGAAGGGAAAATGGACCTGGTAGAACTTTCTTTTTTTATTGTTCCGTTACTCCGTTATTCGGTTAATCCGTTACTCGTCGTGCCTCATAACTCATAACCCATAACTCATAACTTGGGTGGCAGGCGGGAGGGGCAATAAGTAAGGCAAAATTTGTAGCTCTCGCTATACTTACAACATGACCCCATTCCTGAATCCCACCTACATCATCAGTATCCTCATTGCGATTTCTGTGCATGAGTGGGCGCAGGCGTATACGGCGCACCGGTTTGGAGATCCGACTCCGGGGCAGCATGGACGACTGACATTGAACCCGATTGCACATTTGGATCTGATGGGATCGATTTTGTTTTTGGTGATTGGATTTGGTTGGGCGAAGCCGGTGCCTGTGGACAGCCGCTACTTCAGGCATCCGAAGCGCGAGATGGCGCTGGTGGCGCTGGCGGGACCATTGAGTAATTTCATTCTGTCGATCATCTTTTTTATCGCCCTCTTTTTTGCGACGCATGGTGGAGTGGATTCCACAGATACATTGCTCACAACATCGCTCGGATCAACGGGGTATGCGGTGCTCGTGCAGGTTTTGAAGAGTTCGCTCTTCGTGAATCTGGCATTGATGGCGTTCAACCTTTTTCCGATTGCGCCTCTCGATGGATCAAACATTGTGCAGGCATTCATTCCATACCAATACGAACAGAGGTACGAAGATTTCCTACGCATCGGCCCCTCTATTCTTGTGGCACTGCTGGTTCTGGAAAGCTTCCTGCCGATTCAGATTCTCTCCGGGTGGGTGTATGGCATTGTGAGTTTTGTCCTGTCCGTTTTTGATGCAGTGATCAGTCTATTCTGATTACTCGGTGGGTGCGGGTTCGGGTGTGGATTCGGGTTCGGGTTCGGTGGGTGTTTCTGGCTCTGGTGTGACCGGATTGATTGTGAGTTCCTCGATGGAGGATTCCGAGGTTGCCGTCGACGATGCCGAGGATTCTTCAGACGCAACAGAGGATGCTTCGGAGGACATCATTGACGATGTTTGTTCTACGGATGTTTCAGACGATGCCTGTTCACTGGACTGTTCCGATGATGCTGCGGAAGATGTCTGCGGAGCTTCTTCGTTATCGCCAATGCTGAAGGCATTGCGAATGCTATCTTCGCTTTCGGTTACTTCAATCGTGTAGCCGCTCGGGACAATCAGCAGCGGAGGCGTCATGTTTGTGTTCCAGAGGAAGTCGATTCCCAGATCCGGCTGGTGCCAGGTGAAGTCTTCGTGGTAGCGGGCGCAGGAGTGTGGCTTGCCGTCTGCATCGAGGAGCGTTGTATTGCGGATACAGGCGTTCCAGAACATATCGCTACTCACGGGGATGTTATCGGAGCCCATCGGGAAGACGGTGGAGTCGCTGCGGATGGCCACAGCACCGGTTTGCGTGAGGGCGTTATCGGTCACGATGGCAATCCAGGAGAAGCGGACATCTTCTGTAGCAGGACCTGCCAGACGGATGGTGAATCCTGTCTGTGTTGCGTGGCTGACTCCGTAGAGCATTGGCACATCTGGGCTGGCAGTCACAACCGGCATACCACTCAGGCCTCCGGAACCAAACAGCACAGTCACCGATGTT
>CAYRQG010000138.1:0-2868 GCA_964426345.1 uncultured Candidatus Peribacteria bacterium | reverse complement strand
GGCTTTTGACGCGGGGTGGAGCAGCCTGGTAGCTCGCGAGGCTCATAACCTCGAGGTCGTCGGTTCAAATCCGGCCCCCGCAACCAATAAAACAGCCCAAAAGGGCTAAAATACTCCTTGCAAGTACCTTCTTTTTCTGTAAAATCTCCGCACTATGGCACACAAGAAAGCCGGTGGCACCACCAGCAACGGCAGAGACTCTGAGGCGAAGCGCCGTGGCGTAAAGCGCTTCGGTAGCGAAATCGTCCGTTCAGGCGAGATTTTGGTCCGCCAGAAGGGTTACTGGTACCGTCCGGGCAAGAACGTCCACGTGGGAAAGGACTGGACCATCCATGCATCGATCGATGGCAAAGTCGCTTTCAGCAAGATGAAGCGTGTGTCCTTCACTGGTTCCCAGGCTTGGGCTACGGTGATCCACGTTGTGCCTCACGACGCTAAATAATCCACAGAAGGTCCGTCTTTTCCTTCAGATATTTCTCTGTACTATAGTTTCGTATGTTTGACGCAAGCGGACCAGAAAGTTTTTCTCCAGACGAAGGCGGCGAAGGCGGAACCGGCAATGTGTCGGAAGGGATTTCTGAGCAAGCCCGGGAACAATTTGCAGCAGCACAGGCTGCCATGCAGCAAATCCGCAAAGAAGAGAAGAAAGCCAAAAAGCGCGATGATGGTGTGGCGCAGATGATTTTGCAGTTCCTGAACGATACCCAGCGCACGCACCTGGCCACGTTGATCGCACGTTTGGTTGCCATTAACTGTCCGTCCCCCTTCATCCTCGCTATCCTCTCGCTCATCAGTGATGGATGCAAAACAGTCGTTTCTGATTACCTTACCGAAAAACAAATCGCCATCGATGCATCGCAATCCCAGGATACACAGAAGGCCATGACCTCCGGACTCGACATGCATGATAACGTAGAACTGATGGAATGGATTATGCGCATGGAAACAGTCCTCTCTACCGATCACGAAAACATTCTCAACACACTAATTGTGGATGAAAGCAATATCGACGGCACCGTCCTCCAGCTCACGACCTTCGTGCTCCAGAGCTTCCTCGCTGAACACCAGAAAACGGCGACATTTGAAAGTCTCCAGCAGCTTTCTATCGGAGTGCTCCAGGGACTTTTCACTCCGTACATGCAGGCGCGGATGGAACGAATGCTGGCGGAGCAGGCAAAGGAGACTGGGAATGATGAATAAATAATTCCGAAGATGCCGAAGAGTCCGACGGTTCCGAGGAATGAAACAAAAAAGAATTCCTTATTGAAATCGCCTATCACCATTTTGTGTATTCATAAAATGCATGTTAGGGAATGCGGATTTAAAATATTCCCCGACCAAAGTCGTCATCGTCGTCCAATTCATACTTAAATCCTGTAGTTTCTAACTCAATTCTAAAATCTTCAATAATCGACATAATCCCTTCGGTTTCTATCGGAATAAGACGCAAAATAATTTTTGTCTCATCCAAAATGCCATATGATTTTTTCTGTAGAATTTCAATTCCCATTTTGGAATCCGTATCAATAGACGCAAGTCGAAAGCCATGCCCACCTCGTAAATGAAAAAGTGCATTTAGCCGTAAACTAACGTCTCTTACTGCTTGAGAAATTTCATCATCAGATAAATTTCCCTCTAGCTCAAAAGATAACTCAAAAACTTCCATTATTATACTATAATTTAATTTATTATATTGTCAATTATCTCTGTAAGACACTCAAAAACGCCTCCTGCGTGAGCGTCACCCGCCCCATCTTCTTCATACGCTTCTTTCCCTTCTTCTGTTTCTCCAACAGCTTCTTCTTGCGAGACACATCTCCTCCATACAAATACCCTGTCACGTCTTTCCGCATAGCCCCAACAGTTTCTCGAGCAACAACCTTTCCACCAATCGCTGCCTGAATAGCGATTTCAAACTGCTCTTTGGGCAATACTTCTTTCAGTTTCTTACAGACAATCGCACCCACCGCATGTGCTTCACTGCGATGGACAATCGTTGAGAGTGCATCGGCAGGCTCACCAAGCAGAAGAATCTGCAGCTTCACCAAATCCCCTGCTCTGTACCCAAGCGGTTCATAACTCATGGATCCGTATCCTTCTGTGGATGATTTTAGCTTATCGAAGAAATCGAGCACGATTGTCTGCAGTGGTACATCAAACTTGAGCAGGCAGCGACCGGCATCCAGATATTCAAGTGTGTGATATACACCACGGCGTTCCTGAATGAGGGTCATCACAATCCCCACGTCTTCACTTCTGCACACAATTTCCAGCTCAACCCATGGCTCACGGACTTCCTCAATGTACGCGGGATCTGGAAAGTCTGCCGGGTTACTGATACTCGCGACATCGGGTTCATCGAATTTAATCAGGCTGGCACGCACAATCGACGCTGTCTGCTTCACGTTCAGCTTCACTTCGTACCGGACGCTTGGCGCAGTCACAATCAGATCGCAGTTATATTCACGCTCCAGACGCTCCTGAATGATATCAAGGTGCAGAAGTCCCAAAAATCCACAACGGAAGCCATTTCCCAGCGCAGAGTTCTGTTCGGGTTCTACCGCAAGGGCTGCATCATTCAATGCGAGTTTTTCCAATGCATCACGCAGTTCCGGATAATGATCCGCTTCGCTTGGATACAGTCCCGCAAACACCATCGGCTGGACCTGGGTATAGCCGGGCAATTGCTTGAGTTCCGGAGAAGACGCCACTGTATCTCCCACCCGCACCTGACGGACATCTTTCAAACCTGTGACGATGTAGCCAATTTGTCCTTCGACTAGTTGATCGTCCGGAATGAATTTGGGTGAGAAGAATCCGACTTCTTGAATGGGAAATCCGGATTTTGTTCCCAGGAAATACGCCTGC
>CAYRQG010000137.1:0-2873 GCA_964426345.1 uncultured Candidatus Peribacteria bacterium | reverse complement strand
CGTTGCCCCAAGTCACAGCACCAGCTCTGGCGGCTCCTTTATTGTTCCATTTTTCTGATCTGACAACATAGTTACCATTAGTCAGTGAATGGATTTGCCCCCGTATTACAGAACCACGGGTATCAGTTAAGTCATTGACTGCCTTTGACGGAACATTCTCGGTGAGAGATATTTCAGCGCACTGTGAGGATGCTTCTGATTGTAATGTTCAAACCAAGCTTTCAATTCATTCATGACGGTTGCCGCGTCCGGCCGATTGGCCAGACGGACGTAGTCTCGTTTGAAGGTTTTAACAAAGCTTTCGGCCATGCCGTTACTTTGAGGACTTTGGACCGGTGTGGTCATCGGCTTCAAGCCCAGCGCTCGGGCAAAGGCTCGTGTATTACTGGCGATGTAGCAAGAGCCATTGTCAGACAACCACTCCACTTCGTGGGGCGCCGTTTGACTGGCACCAAACCGATATTCAACTGCCTGCATCATCAAATCCCCAACAAGATTGGCATCGATCCCTTTGGTCGTTGCCACCCAACTCATGATTTCCCGGTCACAACAGTCCAGCGCAAACGCGACACGAACCCGTTCACCGTTATCGCACCCGATTTCAAAGCCGTCAGAGCACCAACGCCGATTGCTTTGATCGACTGCGACCGTTCCCTCATGTTTTCTCGCATCCACAGGCCTGCTGCCATGGCGATACAACAGCAGGTTGTGATCTCTCATCACGCGATACACCCTTTTGGGACTGACGCGGTGAATCCGGTCTTCAACGCCTTGATGGCGCAAGACGCCCCAAACACGCCGATACCCATAGGTACCAAGGTCCTGAATGACTGCACCAATATCAGCAAGCAACACCGAGTCGTCCGGTCTGGGCGGCGCCCGTCTTCTGTCCGACCACGTGGGCTGTCGTTTTGCAAGAGCTGTGACATGGCTGCGCGATACACCAAGAACAGAGCAGACAACTCTTACTGAGAAGTGGCCCCAATCATTTGGACAGCATTTCGGTAGAGTTAATCAAGTGACCGTGCTGCCGGGTTACGCGGCCTTGGCCGCAAAGGGATGGTTGAAATATACGCTATCCGGGGTCTGTCCGTTCAATGCCTGGTGTCCTCGCATTTCGTTGTAGAACCGGATGTATTGGGTCAAATGGGTTCTGGCTTCTGATGTCGTTTGATAGGCTTTCAAATACACCTCCTCATATTTCACCGTGCGCCAGAATCTTTCAATGACCACGTTATCCCGCCAGCACCCCTTGCCATCCATGCTGATCTGGATGTTGTGGGATTTCAGAAGATCGGTGAATTCCAGACTGGTGAACTGGCTTCCCTGATCGGTATTCATGATCTCTGGCACGCCGTACTTTTGAATCGCTTCATGAACCGCTTCGACACAGAAATCCGTATGCATGGTGTTCGAGAGCTTGAAGGACAGGATCTTTCTGCTGTGCCAGTCAATGACAGCTGCCAGATACAAAAAGCCTCGTTTCATCGGCAAATACGTGATGTCCATCGCCCAAACCTGGTTGGCTCGGTCAATCGTCAGGTTTCTAAGCAGATACGGATAGACCTTGTGAGCAAAGTTGCGCCGGCTGGTGTTCGCTTTGCGGTAGACCGCTTCGATGCCCATCTTCTTCATCAAACGAGCTACCCGCGCACGGCCCACTGCCGAACCCTGTCTTCGGAGCAAATCACGCAACATCCGCGCGCCCGCAAACGGATAATCCAAGTGCAGCCGATCCATCGCAGCCATCAACGCCAGATCAGACTCCGAGATCGGTTGCGGCTTGTAATACACCGTCGATCGGGCAATGCCCAACGCTTTGGCTTGTCTGACGATCGAGAGTTTGTGGTTCGGGTCGATCATTTTCTTGCGCTCAGCTTGCCCGCTTTGATGAGCGCACTTTCTAAAAAATCATTAGCCAGTGCGAGTTCACCGATTTTGGCATGCAGCCGCTGCACATCGATATCCGGCTTGTCCGGTTTCTTTCCGTCAAAGACAGCCTCTGCTCCTTTGACCAGATCGGCCTTCCACTGCGCAATCTGGGTGGCATGCACATCATATTTCTCAGCCAATTCGGCCAGTGGCAATTCGCCTCGTACTGCTTCTAACGCCACCTTCGCTTTAAAAGCAGCTGAATGGTTTCGACGGGGTCGTCTCATGGTCTTGCGCTCCTGTTGGCAATATTTTTGCCTCAAAGAGCAGCACTGTCACCTTTTATCCACCTGTCCGAATTTCCGGGGCCCGCTCTCTGCTCGTCCCCTGGAAGCAAGGGCGATCGCGCAATCCACTTTCGGGCTTTGCCGTACTCAACCGCTTCTTTGAGAATTTCGTTCTCAAGCGTCTTGCGCCCCAACGCACCTTCCAACTGCTTGATGCGCTTGAGCGCCTCGACCATCTCAGAGGCCGGGACCACAGGCTCATTGGCACCGACTGCGACAAGAGAACCTTCTTGGTACGCCTTTTTCCACTGGAAAAGCTGCGCTGCAGCAATGCCTGCCTGGCGCGCCACCATTGAGACCGTCATTCCAGGCTCAAAGGTTCGTTTAACCAGCTCAAGCTTCTGTTCCGGAGTCCATCGCCTGCGGCGCTGTACCTCGGTGATGACCTCTATTCGGTTGGTATTATTTCCAGAGCTCATATCAGTAAGCATAGGTTTATTCCTATTACGTAGTTTAAGGAATACCTGCGGTACTGTGAATCACGGGGCTACTTCATCAATCAATATCCCATCAGATCACCAGTCGCGAGAGCTGTTCATTGAGTGAACTCATCAAGATCGATCATTAATGGGTTCAATTCCCCATGATTTTCTGAGTTTTTGGAATAGCGACACCCACCATATCCCCACCCCCAAAATTAATCTGGGACTCCGG
>CAYRQG010000136.1:821-2898 GCA_964426345.1 uncultured Candidatus Peribacteria bacterium | reverse complement strand
TTGCCGAAGACCTCGTCTCTTATCGATGCGCCGATAGACTCTTCCCGGATGCCGCACTCGAACAGTATCCCTCCGATAACACGTGGATGCTGACCTCCATTCGCTGGTCGATTGCAGCCATTATCGTCTCATACCCGCTCTTTATCTGGATTACCCGGATTTTGCTCCGGGAAATGAATGCACACACGGAAAAAGCAGTGAGCGGTGTACGCCGGTGGCTGACCTACTTCACACTCTTCATTACCGCATCTGCGCTGATGGGTGATGTGATCACCTTGATTTTCTATCTCCTCGAAGGAGAACTCTCCGTGCGCTTCCTCCTGAAAGTGGCTGTCCTTCTTGGTATTGCGGGAATGGTCTTCCTCTATTACTTCCTGTCTCTGCGTTTGGAACCACAGAAAGCGAGTGCTACAGGATTGCACCGCAAGTATCTGTGGGGTTCACTCGCAATTGTATTGATCGCCATCGTCTGGGGCATTGTGCTCACAGGTTCACCCATGAACGAGCGTGAGCGCAAGTTCGATGATCGCAGAGTAGAGGATTTGCGCACCATTCAGAGCGAAGTGAGCAACATCGTCTATGGTACAAAAGCCACAGTACCTTCGCCCCAAGTGCCTACCCCCGTGCGCCCTGTGCCCGCAACATTGGAAGAGGTGCAGAAATTGGCAATCTTCAATAAGATTTCGACAACCGATCCGGAGACAAATCAGCCGTACGAATACATTACACGCGATGCTACTCACTACGCGCTCTGTGCCACGTTTTTTGCTGTTCGTGACCTCAGCTACGATATCTTCTGGAACCATCCCGCAGGATACCACTGCTACGAAGTGGATGTGACGACAAACCAGAATACGTTGTAAGTGGCGTCACTCTGAACTCAACGAAGAGTACTATTTGCTAATCCATACTTCGACGAGCTCAGTATGACAGGTTCATAGTTTTTCAGTATCATCTCTCCCTGATTGAGCAGTTGCGCTCATTGGCCCAGGAATACGAAGAGCTGCAGGAGTCCCTGCAGGAAGAGGCTGTATTTAATGATCCCAAGAAAGTGGCGGCCATCAGCAAAAAACTGGCTACCCTCGAAACAGCGCACCGTCTCTACAAGGAATACATGCTCTGCCAGCAGTCTCTGAAGGACAGCACGGAAATGAAAGCCGATCCGGAAATGCACGAGATGGCAGTGGAGGAAGAGGCGCAGACCAAGCAAAAACTGCAGCTCCTTGAAACAGAAATCCAATTGGCACTCATTCCCAAAGATCCTATCGATCAGCGAAATGCGATTATAGAAGTACGTGCCGGCACCGGCGGCGATGAAGCAACGCTGTTTGCTGCAGAATTACTGCGCATGTATTTACGCTACTGCGAAAACAAAGGGTGGCAGACACTACTCATCGATAAAACCGATGCCGACATGGGTGGCGTGAAAGAAGCGATCATTGAAGTGAATGGACCGGGCGCCTACGGATTTTTGAAATTTGAAGGAGGTGTACACCGCGTGCAGCGCATTCCTGCTACAGAAAACAAAGGTCGTGTACACACATCGGCAGCGTCTGTAGCAGTGCTACCCGAAGCGGAAGAAGAAGATTTTGTGATCCGTAACGAAGACCTGCGCATTGATACCTTCAGAGCCAGCGGAGCCGGCGGACAGCACGTGAATAAAACAGAAAGTGCCGTGCGCATTACGCACATTCCAACCGGCATGGCAGTTGCATCACAGAGTGAACGCAGTCAGATTCAGAATAAGGCTCTGTGTATGGAACTCCTGCGCACGCGTTTGTATGCGGCCCAGCAGGAAGAGAAAGCAGCTAAGGAAGGAAATCTGCGCTCATCGCAAATCGGCACCGGCGACCGCAGCGAAAAAATCCGCACGTACAATTTTCCCCAGGACAGACTGACGGATCACCGTATCAATCAGAGTTTCCATAATCTTCCTGGAATCATGGAAGGAGAGATCGAAATTGTTATTGAAGCTCTCCGGGCCTACGAAACAGAACAGCTTTTGAAAGGAATTAATGAATAAAAAATGTGTTCAATAAAGTAAAGCTATATTATCATTCTCCTCCATAAATGAACC
>CAYRQG010000136.1:0-758 GCA_964426345.1 uncultured Candidatus Peribacteria bacterium | reverse complement strand
GCTATTGCATGCAAAATTTTAAAGAATAGCATGTGCGCGTTTTCCTCCCCCTTCTATGCAAACAGTTGGAATAGGTAACGCAGAAACACCCGTATCAATGGAACAGATTACACAAGCAACAAGTGGTCCGCAGCAATCGGTAATAGGAAATGAAACAACGACCACGCAAATCGCACAAATTCAGCTTCGTCAGGAAATAATGCGACGCTTTATGTTGGAAATGGTCAACGGCGACCACCGCACACGCGCGAATTATAAAAAGAAAATAGGCGGTCCTGATATCTGTGTCATTGAACAGCATATAAGATCCATGCAGCCGGAGACAGATGCAGTAGAACAAGAAAAACTTTTAAGCTTCCTTGAATCAGTCCGTACGGGCTTTTGTAAAAGAATGGATGTGAAAGTTGCGATGGAAAGAAATATGTCTTCCTGATTATTTTCTTTCCTGCTGTCTCTCTTTCGCGCGAACACAATTGCGCAGCAAACTTGCAACGGTCATTGGCCCCACTCCACCGGGGACAGGTGTAATAGCTGAAGCAACATTTTTGACACTTTCAAAATCAACATCGCCAACAAGTGCATCACCCACACGATTCATGCCGACGTCTATCACTGTTGCACCGGGTTTGATCATATCTGCAGTAATGAGATTTGCTTTTCCCACAGCGGAAATCACAATATCACCCTGTCTGGTGTACGCTGCGAGGTCTTCGGTGAATTTATGACACTGGATAACGGTAGCGTTTCTGTTCAGGAGC
>CAYRQG010000135.1:0-2969 GCA_964426345.1 uncultured Candidatus Peribacteria bacterium | reverse complement strand
CGCATATTTTTGAGCAGTTCAAACGCGGCTCCAATGCAACCAATTACAAACCCGTCGGAAACGGACTGGGTCTCTTCATTGCCAAAGGAATTATTGAAGGAGCCAAAGGCACAATCGATGTGCAGAGCACTGTGAACAAAGGAACCACCTTTACCATTATCCTCCCCGCCGCCTGAGTATGCAGAGCTTCTGGAAGCGCTGGCCCATCATTACACTCTCTGTGCTGATTGCGCTCGGATTCGTGGCAATGGGCAGTACCTTCTATTTCCGCGCTCAGGAGATGATGGAAACGCAGTTGCAGCAGCGCCTGGAAGCAACAGCTACGGCTGCGGCACTCTTTGTAAATGGTGACAGACTCGATGAAATCCATACGCCAGCCGACAAAGATAATACATATTTTGTGACCGTCGTCCGCCGTCTGAAATCCATGCGCAATCTTTCCGATGTGCGCTTTGCATACATCATGCGGAAGACAGACGATCCAAACACCCTCGCATTCATTGCCGATGCCGATTCACTCAGTACTCCTGCGGAACTCGATCTGAACAAGAACGGTGTTGTAGATGAAAACGAAGAGGCATCGAATCCGGGAGATACGTATGACATCAGTCATATCCCCGCACTGCAGGGACCTGCTTTCGATCACCCCACCAGCGATGCAACTATCACCTACGATCAATGGGGAGCTCTTATTTCCGGCTATGCGCCGATTTATCGTCTTGATGGCACGGTGGCAGGCGTGCTCGGTATCGATATGAAAGCGGATCAGTATGCGCTGCTCTCGCACAGTGCATTCACGCCCATTGCACTCATCTTCGTGATCCTCACCGGTATTCTGATTGCCGGTTCCATCATTGTGCTCTGGGAACGCCGGCAGATCAGTATCCTCAATAAAGTGAATGCCGAACGCTCAGGCCTCCTTAAACTCACGTTCCACCAGATCGGTGAACCGCTCACCATCATGAAGTGGTCACTCGAAACCCTGCGTGACGATACCAATAGCCCCGAACTCAAAGCGCTCGTGGAAGACCACGTGGTCTGTATGGATGAAGGACTCGGCCGCCTGAACAGTATTATTGATACACTCCAGCAGGCGGAAAAAGTGGATCTCAATACCATGGATTACGTTCCCGTGCCGTCGTCCCTGCGCACATTGCTCGATAACGCAGTGGGCGAATGGAAGTCGAGTATGGAGAGCCGCAAGCAGTCGATTCATATTCTCATGAATGGCGATCTCACGATTCCGTTTGATCACAATATGATCGCGCTCGTGCTGCGTCAGCTCCTCCAGAACGCCCTCGAATATTCTCCCGACACTTCCGATATCACCATCCGTGTCACACCGTCCCACAAGTGTGTGACCATCTCCGTGGAGGATCATGGCTTTGGAATCCCGAAGCAGGACATGGAACACATGTTCGAAAAGTATCGCCGCGCATCCAATGCACCGCTCCACAAGCCTGATGGAAACGGACTCGGTCTGTACATAACCAAAGGAATTATTGAACGTGCGGGCGGGAAGATCTGGATTGAGAGTATTGAGGGAAGCGGGACGAAAGTGAGCTTCACGCTGCCGATGTGAGATTGAGAGTGGGGATTTTTGAATACTTTATTTGTTCATAATGTGGGATTCTTCCCTGTACTATGCGCAGTATCATGTCGCTTATTTCACTGATATGTCCGCATTGTTCCACCCCTCTCCAGCAAATGGAGTGTGAATTCGTGTGCGCCAACAATCATCACTTCGATTGTGCGAAAGAAGGCTATGTGAATCTGCTGCCGCCAAACGAAAAAGCATCAAAAGATCCCGGTGATTCCGCGGAGATGATAACTGCTCGCACGCAGTTTTTGGAAAAAGGTTTCTATCATCCCCTCGCCGATGCAGTTGCCACGCTCGCTATGAAGCACATGCCGAAGAACGGGACCATTGCCGATGTCGGATGCGGGCAGGGCTACTACACGCAGTACGTGTATCGGAAAATGCTCGCGAGCGGACTTCATCCGTCGTGTATCGGTATCGATATTTCCAAACATGCAGTGCGCGCTGCGGCCAGGCAGGACAAAGACATTCAATACGCCGTTGCATCGGTCATCAAACTGCCGCTCATGAAAGACCGTATCGATCTCATCACGAACATCTTCGCCCCACGCCACTTCCCGGAATTTTCCCGGGTGCTGAAACCCAATGGCACCATTCTGATTGTGAGCCCGGGGCCGAATCATCTGAAAGGATTGAAGGCTGCGTTGTTGCTCCAGGAAACTCCTCACGACGATGCAACATTTATTCTGGGAGAGGGGATTGAGTTGATCGACGAAAAGAGAGTGGAGAGCAGTATGACGCTTGCCACATCCGACGATATTTTACACCTCTGCATGATGACGCCGTTTTGGTGGAAGATGACGCGGGAGGGACGAGAGAACATTGCTTCACTCACAGATCTCACGATTGCGATCGATTGTATGGTGCGCGTGTTTCAGAAAGGCAGTAAGCCACAATAACTGAGTATATTATTTGTTCATTATTAAGAAATATTTTGCGTATGATGGGGATATGAAATCCACACTCTTCGTCCTCGCATTCGCACTTCTCCTGGTCGGCTGTCGCTCATCCCTTGCAGAAACAGGACCGGAACACTCCTGCAAAGTGGACAGTGATTGTTGGTGCAGGAATT
Organism: uncultured Candidatus Peribacteria bacterium; assembly: GCA_964426345.1. Lineage (GTDB taxonomy): Bacteria > Patescibacteriota > Gracilibacteria > Peribacterales > Peribacteraceae > CALREJ01. The sequence goes on along the minus strand of CAYRQG010000135.1, from coordinate 297 downwards.
TTACGGGCGCCGGTTACATTGAAGGAAAAAACAAAAGTTACTGTTGTACGGAACAGAGAAAGAAAGACATGGGGATGTGCAATCTATCAACTATAAATCATTGTATGAAGTGCTATTCTTTGTGATTGAGGAGCCAAATTATTTGAATACATTATTTATTCAATACCGAAGATGCTTCATGAGTGCCTGAATTTCTTCTCGCGCTCCACGATATGTTTTTTGTTCGATGAGCAGCCGTATTCGCATTTGTGCAATATATTTCCTGTCTCTGGGCCATCGATTCACAATGGACTGGCA
>CAYRQG010000134.1:0-3045 GCA_964426345.1 uncultured Candidatus Peribacteria bacterium | reverse complement strand
AAAAGAAGGTTCCACTAGGTCCATTTTCCCGCAGGGAAAATGAGGGACTGTTAGCCGGAGTCCGTTCAGGGGGGTGAAGGGGCAAGTGGAGGAGCGATTGAACGGACCGCATTTTTTGGTTCCTTTTTGTGGCACGGACAAAAAGGAACGCCCGTCCGGCGAGGACATACAAAGACATCCTTCTTATTTCACCGTCACCGACTTCGCCAGATTTCTTGGCATATCCGGGTCCTTCCCTCTTTGAATCGCCAGCTCATACGCCAGCACCTGAATCGGAATAATATTCACCATCGCCTGCGCGGTGCCTGCATCCGGGACCTTAATCCACTCATCAAAGATTTCATTATTCTCCGGAGCCACGCCAATCACGAGAGCACCGCGGGCTTTCAGCTGCACTGCGTTACTCAAAATATCCGGCGTCACTTCATCATTACCTGCAAGGACAATACACGGAGTGCCTTCTTCAATCAGGGCAATCGGGCCATGCTTCAGTTCTCCTCCTGCAAATCCTTCTGCGTGGATGTAGCTCACTTCCTGAATCTTGATCGCACTTTCCATCGCCATCGGATAGTTCCAGCTCTTGCCAATAATATAGAGGTCCTCTTTCATCTTAATTCTCTCTGCGAGTTCACGAAGCCTCTGCACGTAGCGCGGGTTCAACATGTCGTTGATCATTGATGCGGTTTCCAGCAGCAGCTTCTTTCCTTCCTGCAGCTTGCCGGCAAGTGCGTACGCAACCAGTAGCAAGACCGCCAGCTGGCCTGTGAGCGCTTTGGTGGAGGCAACTGCACGTTCGGGGCCGGCATTAATGTGCAGTGTGTAATCAGATGCACGATCGATACTCGATCCTTCCACGTTCACAATCGACAGAACCTTGGCGCCTTTACTCTTCGCAATCTGCATTGCCTCCAATACATCGGCCGTCTCTCCGCTCTGGCTCACGACAATCAGCAGACTCTCCTTCTTTAGGAAGTGATGGTAAATTTTGAATTCGCTTGCCGGAGCAACGTTCACGTGTTTTTCGGAAACCACGGAGAAAAAGTATTCGGCAGCCATACAGGCTTTGCCTGCCGTTCCACAGGCCACAAGGAATGTTCCCTGCGCATCGCGGATGGCGTTGGCCACGGTCATCAGTTCTTCATCACTCTGATTGACGGCGCGCGCCACACTTTCTTTCTGATCCATGATTTCTTTCATCATAAAGTGCGCGAAGCTTCCTTTGTCCGCGGTTTCTGCAGACCACGTGATTTCAATTTCGCGCTTCTGTCGCTCTTCGCCGGTTTCGATATCGGTAAAGAGAATGCTCTTTCCATCGGTCACGAGCATCTCACCATCATCCAGATACTGCACCGTGCGGGTTTCGTGCATGAAGGCTGGTGTGTCGGATGCCACGAAGTATCCATCGCGTCCCACTCCCACAATCAACGGAGAGCCTGTGCGGGCGGCTACCATTGTATCGCTCGTTGCATGCACAGCCAGGATCGCATAACGGCCCGTGAAACGCTGACAGGCCAGGCGGACGGCGTGTGCGAAGTCATTGGTCTCTTTTAAATACTCTTCTATGAGGTGAGGGGCGACCTCGGTATCCGTCTCTGATGTGAACACATGTCCCTTCGCCTTCAATTCATCGCGCAGTTGCTGGTAGTTTTCAAAAATACCGTTATGCACCACGGCGATTGTTTTATCGGTGTTGAATTGCGGGTGGGCGTTGGCCACCGTCACTCCGCCGTGTGTGGCCCAGCGCGTGTGGCCAATGGCCGATGAACAGTTACTGGAACGAAGGGCACCATCGACTCCACTGATCTTGCCGATTTCTTTCTTGCTGTCCAAAAAGGCATTCGTGCCGTTTTTCCACGCTACTCCCCAGGAATCATAGCCGCGGTATTCCAGGCTTTTGAGTCCATCTACAGCCATTTTGGTCGCATCGGTTTTGGCACCGATATATCCGAAAATTCCACACATAGCAGGCAGTGTAATGATGAAGGCAGTTTTGGGCTAGAGGCATATGCAAAAATGCCCCACAGAAATTCTGTGGGGCGGTGAGGATAGGCTCTTTCTCAAATCTGGCTCGCAATGTTACTGAAGCAGGTACTTTTTTGTGAGTGGTTCCAATATATCTTCGTATCCACCACTCTTTTTTAGGAAAAGATAATCTGCTTCCATTGCATCAAGCGTTTCCCTCGATGGCCAAGTCTTTTCGGGCAGCCATTTTTTGCTGAATTCCTTCAGGCGTTCAGCTGCTGCGTTGTTCAGGTGTTGCATTTGCATCCGACCTTTCCTGGTCAGATGAAAGCCAATCATTGTCGCAAATCCCGCAACAAACATTGTCCCCATAATCGCTGCAACCAAATCCTCTGCTGTCATTGCAAACATGTCGATATTCCTTCAAAACAGTGGTCTAACCGAGAGATGTCAGTGAGAAGAGCATTCTCCTCGAACTACGTTCTTCTGCCGTGAACACAGTTCAAGGGAATGATAACGGTGTTATTAATATATTTATTATACAACTATTTGTATAAACGTCAATATAACACGTGCCTTACACAAATCATTCCCCAATACACTCTTGACTCCCCTCTTTCTCTCCATTAGAGTCTCGCGGCTATGCCTTTGACCAAATCAGCCATTAAACGTGTTCGCCAGAGTAACGTGCGCCACAAGCGCCTGCTCCCATACAAGACCATCATGAAAACCATGATGAAGAAACTTGCTGATGCCCTCAAAGAAGGCAAGAAAGACGCAGCTGTTGCTCTGTTGCCTCAGGTGTATAAGAGCATTGATATGGCTGCCAAGAAGAGCATCATCCACAAGAACACCGCTTCCCGCAAAAAGTCCCTGGTGGCCCGCATGGTTGCAGCCAAATAAGGAATTGCATGCGCGTTCTCGCTCTCGATATCGGAACGAAACGGACAGGTGTCGCTTTTGTCGATACCGATAATGACATTCCTCTACCTCTGGACACGATCATTGCCGATTCTGCGGCAGCCATGATTGAACGGGTGGTCGATTTGATCGATGCCCGGCATATTGATGAAATTGTCATCG
>CAYRQG010000133.1:0-3129 GCA_964426345.1 uncultured Candidatus Peribacteria bacterium | reverse complement strand
GCGGGCATTGATCTTGTAGACGTTTGTGCCGCGCTTCAGCGTGCCGTAGTCGGTCTTTGCAATATAGTTCCAGTACGTCTTTCCGGGCTTGTAGAGCTGGAGCTTGTAGCCATTAATCCAGATTGCTGCTGTTTGAGCAGACGTCGTTCCTTCAATCAGGATCTCGCTGCCGGTTGCTGTGAAGGATGTTCCTGCTGCAGGACCTGTGACACTGATGATGCCAGGCGTGAGTGGAGCATTTTGTGGCAACGTTGTTTCATCAATCGGTGCTGCAACGGAAGAGGTGCTTCCAACGGTGGAACCGGTGTTCACCACACCCACTGCGCCTGCTTCTACCAGAATGGTGAGGCTTGCCGGAGCGCTTGGGTTGCCATCGGCATCGAGGGCATAGACATTGAAGATATTTTTGCCGTCGACCAGGTTATTGAGCTGCTTGCTGGCAAGGTAGCTCCAGGTGGTATCGCCGGTGCGGAAGAGCTGCAGCTTGTAATCATTCACCATAATGCCGGCTACTCCTGCGGGCGCTGTCCCCTTCAGTTCAATCTGACTTTCCTGGGTGCGGTAGGTCTGACCATTGCCGGCGGGGCTTGTGATGGTGGGAGTCTTAGGGGCCTGCGTGGCTTTCTTTACTGAACGCGTGACTGTGACGAGTACGGTGTCATTGGCGTCCATGGCTTCAATCTGCAAATTGGTGACGGCGGCTGTGGACAGTGCCAATTCTTCTGTAAAGGTGCCGGCTGCACGATCCACATCGGCGGCATGTCCATTGATGCGGATGCGATCCACATTGGCGCCGATTTTTCCGCTCACAGTAACGGTGTCTCCCGTAATGACCGCGTTGTTTACTGGAGATGTTACTTCAATACTGTTTGGGTCCATGAAGACTGTCGAGCCTGTTCCGGTCATTCCCGGCTCACCGCTGCGTGCGAAGGATTTGCTCTGCAGCACAAATGTTTTCTGTGCAGCGAGCGGATCGATGGCGGAACGGTAGTGCACAGCACTTTCGGTCGGCGTATCGGGCAGAATCATCTGCTGGCCTTCGCCAATGTATTCTTCCACCTTGCTTCCCTTGAGCGTGACTCCTACCCCATTTCCATCGGCATTGAAGACAAGCAGCGTGCTGCCATCAATCATGGCCTGTGTATCGGATGGGAATGTGGCGGTGAAAGCGGGTGTCACAATCGTGCGTGTGACACTTCCGGAATAGGTGCTGGCAGACGGAGTATCAACCCAGAGCGCGCCCTTCGTGAGGGTGAGCTGCATGGTGGCATCATCTTTGCCAACAGCGCTTGCATCAATAGTTACATCGGTCGAATTATCGGTGCGTACCCAGGAGCGATCGAAAAAATCCAGACGCGCATGTCCGTTGCTGGACGTGGAAATTTTATCCGATGCGTAGAGTTTGAGACTGTTATCGGCGCGCTGCATCAGTCCACCTTCTAGTGCAACGTTCACTGTTCCTCTGTCTTCAATAGTGAGGGTAATCGGAGCGCGATCACCATTGGATCCCATACCGAAGAGCGACAGGATGCCGCGGCCAATGAAATACAGCACGGTACACGCGACTGCGAGAAGAACTAAACTGCGGATGAAGGACGGAACCACAGACGGTCTTGCGAGAGCATATGGCCCACGTCGCTGACGGTAGCGTCGGAACATAGGGGAGAATCGTACGGGATTCTCTTCTTCCATTGCAAGAGCGATTCATGTTTTCGATCAATTTCGATACTCAACGAGAGATGGAGATTGGGGGTTGAGATTAAGGAATACGAAAAAAAAATCCACCTCAATCCCAACCCTCATCCCTCAATCCTATTAAGATGTGACACGTGCAATTTCCTCCGGACTCGTAATCTTCTGTTCGGCCAGAATCTTTCCCCATTCTTTCATTGTCATATATCCGTCCTTGCGTGCCTGTTCTTCCATCAGTTCGCTGCGTTCCTGGACAAGAATCATGTCGCGCATTGCGGGACTCACCGTCAGCAATTCCGGCAAGGTCATGCGTCCGCTGTAGCTTGCGGGATCGGCAGGATCATAGGATGCTGCTGCCTTGGATTCATCGGACAGTGTACGGATCAGGCGCTGTGCCAGAATGGCGCGGAGTGCCGGCGCGAATGTGTACGGGCTGACTCCCATAGAAAGGAGACGCGGGATGGCTTCGATCGCTGAGTTGGTGTGGAGAGTCGAGAGAACCAAGTGACCCGTGAGCGCGGCATCAATCGCAGTCTGTGCGGTTTCCAGATCGCGGATTTCTCCCACGAGGATAATGTTCGGGTCGTGGCGGAGAACGGAGCGCAGTCCCGATGCGAATGTAAATCCGTGATCGGGATCAATTTCACTCTGCACAATGCCGGCAATTTCATATTCCACCGGATCTTCCAGTGTAATGATGTTGCGTGCCGTTCCAATCACTGTGGAAAGGAGGGAGTAGAGCGTGGTTGTTTTTCCGGATCCTGTCGGACCTGTCACAAGGACGAGCCCATGCGGAAGTTTCACAATTTCCTGGAGCTGTGCGGTCATGTCTCCTGGGAATCCGAGATCCGTGAGTGGAATAATACCGCGCTTCGGATCGAGCAGACGCAGGGTGATGGTTTCTCCAAAACGGGATGGCAATGTGGCGACACGAACGTTGACCGTGCGCTCCCCTGCCGGGAATGTGTACTGACCGTCCTGGGGAATGTTGGTGATATTGAGTTTGAGCTTCGAGACGAACTTAATGCGGCGCACGAACGCCTCATAATTCGCGTGTGTCATGGGACTCAGCTCTTCCAGCATACCGCGCAGACGTATTTCCAGGCGCACGTGATCTTTCTCCGGAGATGTATGAATATCGGACACGCCAATATCCGTGCAATACTGCTGGAGTTTGTCCAGAAGTTGCTCGCCGTCGAGGCTGGAAAAGTCGGGATGAGTCATCAGAATATTATATCACAGATGGCTTTGTTCTGCTATCGTTTGTGCCTCCACGATGCTGCTGAAACGTACCTCTCAACTCTCGGAAACCCAAAAGAAACGCTCTCTTCTGCAGCGTATGGTGATTGTACATAGCGTTTTGCTGGTTTTCGGACTCACTCTGGTTGCCCGCATGATGCAGCTACAAACTATTGACTGAAATGAATACCATGATGC
>CAYRQG010000132.1:0-3135 GCA_964426345.1 uncultured Candidatus Peribacteria bacterium | reverse complement strand
TTGCAGTTATCCAGACTCTCCTGAATTTCGGCACTCATGCCGCCTGTTGCCTGCAGGCTTTGTGCGTTCTTTTTGCGAATCCAGGCACTAATGAGTTGTGAGAATGCGAGCAGCAGAATGGCCGGAGCCAATGTAGCTGCACCCAAAGGCACATTGAGCGAGAGGAGAAGACTGGCCGCTCCTATAATCATGATGAAGTTTCCAATGAACTGCATCAGTGATTGCGAGAAGAACTGGTTTAATTTGTCGGTATCGTTATTGATGCGGGAAATGAGATCGCCCGCTTTGTTCTGATTGAAGAACGCAACCGGCAGACTCTGCAGTTTATTGAAAATCTTGTTCCGGAGATTGAAGAGCAGGCGCTGCGCAATGCCACCCATCACCGTTGTTTGCAGATACGCTGCGACTGTCGCGATAGCGTAGAGCACCAGGAGAATGCCGGACCAAAAGAGTACACCGCTATAGTTTCCCGCAGTCACGTACGTATCGACGGTGTAACCCATGATAAACGGTCCCGCAAGGTTGATGCCGGAGTTCACGAGAATGGCAAACACCGCAAACACGAGCTTCCCTTTTTCCGTGCTGAGCATGGGCGCGAGCGCACGCAGCGATGCAAGCGCAGAATTCTTCTTGGCCAAATCGGGATGATTAAGAGCGTAGTTCATAGGTGTTGGTACTGTGCTGGGATTGTTCAATCTGTGCGTATTCGGGCGAAGAGTGCATCAGGTCATCGTGCGTACCGATGGCAAGTACTTCGCCTTCCATGAGCAAAATCACCTGGTCGCTCAGTTCGGCAGCGCTGATTTTCTGCGTGACTGAAATCAGGGTGATGCCCGGATAATTCCTGGCGACGTTTGCAAGAATTTTGGCTTCTGTCTGGGTATCCACGCGTGCGGTGAAATCATCCAGGAAGAGGACTTTTGGATTGAGTGCCAGTGCCCTGGCCAGCATGATGCGCTGCTTCTGGCCGCCGGAGAGACTGGTGCCGCGCTCGGAGACCATGCTCTCAAGACCATTCGGGAGACTTCCCACAAAATCATGCAACTCCGCAGTCTCGATTGCTTTTTGGACATCGGCATCGGTCGCATTTTCGCTGAAGGCAATGTTCTCCTGCAGGCTCAGATTGAAGAGCACGCTGTCCTGAAAGACGAGAGCGACCTGGTTATGGAATGCACCGCTCTGATATTCCTCAATCGGTTTGCCGTCATACTCTATGGTGCCGCTATCGGGAGGAACGAGTCCTGTGAGTACCTGCAGTAATTGCGTTTTTCCTGCAGCAGTGGGGCCGATGATGGCGGTCTTGCTTCCGGCTTTAATCTCAAACGAGACATCCTTGAGTACATTTTTCTCGCCGTAGGCCACATTCACATGCTTCACGCTGATGGCGCCTTTCAGAGTATCGGTTCGTGTGCCGGTCTCCGGTTTTGGCTTGGATTCAAGCACATCCACAATACGCGTATAGGACGCACCGGCGCGCGCCATCACGTTGCTCATGAATCCCAGAATGAAAATCGGGAAGATGAGGATGGAGAGGTAGCTGTTGAATGCGGCAAAACTTCCGAGTGTCATGCTGCCATCAATCACAAATTTTCCACCGAGTGCTAGAATTGCGAGAGTTGCAAGGTTCATCACAAAGGTGACAATCGGGATCATGGACGCAAAGAGACGGAGAATCTTCATGCCCAGATCTTTGGCGTTGGTGTTGGCATCCAGAAACTTCTGATATTCAATATGCTGGGAATGAAGCACGCGAATGAGCGCGGAACCCAGAATGCTTTCGTTAATCACTTTATTCAGCCAGTCGATCACTTCCTGGCTTTTCTTGAAGAGCAGGCGCACCTGGCGCAGCACGAGGAAGAAAGTGATGCCAATAAAAGGAATAATGAGCAGCACCACAAGCGCCAGCCGCCAGTTGGTCATCAGCAGAAGTATGGATGATCCAATAATCAGGAAGATGGACGAGATGATGGCGGCAATCGCCTGGGAGATGAAAGACTTCACGCCATCGGCATCGGATGTGAGATTCGTGAGAAGTTTGGATGCACTTACTTTCTGGACGTACGCATTGCTCTGCAGGGAAATGGTCGATGCAAGATCCGTACGCAGGTCCCGCGCGACGCGCTCGGCAGCGTAGGTTTGGAGGATGTTCTGGAGATACGTGAAGATAAAAATGGCAAGAGTTGCCCCGCTGAATTGCCAGAGAGTGGTCCGGAGAATAAATGTGCCCTGTGCGTAGGCATCAATGGCGTGCGCGGTGATAGCCGGAATAGTGAGTGTGAGTGCGTTTGGCAGAATCGACAAAAGAACCAGCAAACCAATCAACCCACGGTAGGGTTTGAGGAGAGTGATCAAATTCGCCTTTGGCTTCGCTTGTGGATCGGGCACGAAAAACGGGGGAGAGCGCTACAATAAGAGATAATCCACTATATGAGGCACTTTGGAGGCGGTCAAGAAAGTAGGGGAGAAAGTTGGCCTCTTTCTGAGGAAAATCATTCTTTCGTAGTACGATGCCCCCATGCCCAGTCCCACATCCATCCGTCGTACCATCGTCTTTGCAGGTGCCGCCATTATTCTCTTTCTGATGCTCCGGAGTTGCAGCAGTGGGAACGAAGAACAGATGAATATTCTGACTGTGAGTAAAGTAGCAACTACGGAAGAGATTAAAGAGAAAGTGCTCGCGCAGGACTATACGAAAGGCCATCCGATGCTCGGACTCGCGATGCTTTTGCATGGTGGCTACGGACGCATTCAACCTGGTGGATTCAAAATTGCCGATGGGATGGGTTCGTGGGCGATTGCATCGAAGCTCACGTCCGATCCGGAACTCAAATGGATTACGATTCCGGAAGGACTGCGCAAAGAGCAGATTGCGGACAGGTTAAAGGAAACACTTGGGTGGGATGATGCGAAGCGGGAGGCGTTTTTGAATACGAATGTGGCAAAGCCCTATGACCTGACCGAAGGATTCTATTTCCCGGATACCTATTTGATTCCGACCGCAGAAGATGCGGAGCAAGTGGCAAAGCGGTTTATTAATCGTTTTAACGAAAGCTTCGATCCCTACGTAGAGAAATTCAAAGAAGCGAACATCAAGTACGACAGAGCCATCAAGATTGCATCACTTATTCAGCGCGA
>CAYRQG010000131.1:0-3152 GCA_964426345.1 uncultured Candidatus Peribacteria bacterium | reverse complement strand
TGGTAAGGATGAGGTCACGGGTTCGATTCCCGTTCGTGGCTCCAGATTTTACAGTCGTATCTTCCCCAAGTTTTTTCTATCTGTTGGCAAAATAATGCCGGAGTTTCTTCGAGTGTGAACGAGGGGTTTTTCGGCGCTTCCCTTGAGGCCGGCATCCCACAAAGCCATCATTCCGCCTCGAGATAGGCGAGGGTCCGCCCAATCCACAGTGATGGCGTTTTCGGTTTGCGCGAAGATGGCTTGATTGGTCTGCTCTGTTTTTTCAAAAATAGTTCGAAGAACTCTCTCTTCGGTGTCCGCATGAACGATTCGAGCACAATGATTATCCCAGGCCAAGATTCGATTGATGTCTGTGTGAGGAAGCCGCCGTTCATCCAAGAGCCGCATGTGACCCCGAAGAAAACAATTGCCCTGCTCGATTGTGCGCATTGCGGCAGATACATTTTGGGTGGGAGCGATCAAGGTGGCGGCAGGTCGTCCGTTCATCGTGGGTTGCTGGTAGAGGCCTTGAGTTCCGTGAGTCCACACTGCTGGGTCGAAGCAATTGGAGTTGTCCGACTTTATCTTGTGGCCCTGAAGATCGACGTGATAGCCGAGTGACCATTTTGGATTCCCAAGCTGTGCTTCGTGTGCATTCAGTGTGAATTCTGTGTCTTCATCGAGACATGCAATGAGAAAAACTCCATATGAGCCCACCAGCACATCCAAACCTTTTGCGTGTTCACGGCTTCGGATCAAATCTTCTAGATCTGCTTTTTTGGGAACTTGTAGGTTCACGCCAAAACCTTTATAGCCCTCCACGGGGCTTCCGATGTGGGGTTCGTATGCGTGGGCTCGCGCCCATTCTATGGTTTCGTTAATTTCAGCAGAAAAATCCTCCATGCATCTGAACTATGCAACAATTTTAGCTTTTTGTAAAGCTATGCACTGCGACTCGAACTCACTAGAATGATCGCATGACCCAAATTGCTTCCATTCTTGCCATTCGTATTCCGGTTCAAGATTTGAAGCGGGCGACGGCTTTTTATAGAGATGCCTTGGGTTTGGATTACGAATACGACGCAGAAGATTGTGCTTATTTTAAACTGAGTTCCGACACGCGAATTATTTTAGATCCTGAGCTGAAGGGGCCTGCGAGTGCCCACTTTTATTTTCTGAATCATGAAGACATTGAGGGTGCTTATCAAAAATTGCTGAATGCAGGTGCGCAATCAGTGAAAAATCCTTATGAAACCAACCATTTTAGAGACCGCGACCGATGGGAGGCGCGACTGCTCGACACCGAAGGGAATTTGTTCGGTATCGTGACGGATGTTTGGAATGGGTATTGCTAAGATTTCCCCTTCCTGTCCCACAGAGATATTGGTAGGATTCCTGTACCATGCCCACGCCGAGTATTAGAAATCAGAATTCATTTTTTGCCAGGCTTACCCGTGGGGTGCTTTTGCTGGGTGCTTTTGCCCTCATTTCTTCGACGTTTTCTCCGTTATTGACTCAAGCGGCGACCGGAGCGCCCAATATTTTGCATCATCAAGGGCGTTTGCTCGATGCCTCAGGTTCACTTTTGGGTGGAGCGGGCACCAACTATTGTTTTCGATTTGGTTTGTACGATTCTGGTTCGGGTGGAACCAAGGTGTGGCCTTCAGGCACTCCTTCGACCATGACTGTGCTGGTGACCAATGGTGTGTTTGATGTGGGAATTGGCGATACGGGCGCGGGTGGTGATGCGCTCACGTATAATTTTCAAGATAGCGACACGGTTTATTTGAATGTGGAGGTGGCGGCTCAGTCGGGCGGTACTTGTGCAGGAGTGACTTTTGAGACGATGACTCCTCGACACCGAGTTTTTTCAAGTGGATACGCTCTCAATTCAAACACTTTGGGTGGATTCACGCCTTCACAAACTCCGACCGGCAGTAATATTCCAGTGCTTTCGAGTGGAAATCTCACGTTGAGTGGAACGAATCCGCAGATCAATGCCAGCGGCACGAACGCGTTGGTGTTGCAGGGCGGGGGTGGCACGGGACAGATCAACTTTTTTTCGGCGCTCAACAACCTCACTTCAAGTGGGGCTTTGACTTTAGATGGACGTGTGACGGCCAACGGGCTCACGATCTCTTCGGGCACCGTGGTTTTGCCGGCGGGTGAAATTGGGAATGCGGAACTTGCCAACAGCAGTGTGACGTTGGCGGCGGGTGCGGGTTTGATCAATGGAGGCGCGGTGGCCTTGGGGTCATCGGTCACGTTTGATATTGGGGCTGGGAACGGAATCACCGCTTCGGCGGATAGCATTGCAGTTTCATTATTGACGACCTCTGACAGTTCGGGTGCCAGCTCATCGAATTCGGGTCTTGAATTTCAGGGCGTGGGAAGCAATGCACTCACATTGTTGCAGGGTTGTTCCGACAATCAGATTTTGAAATGGGATGAAGGCTTGGGTGTGTGGGCGTGGTTCCTTGCAAGATGTTTACGATATTGGCTCAACCATCACACTCTCGACCAACAGTGTGACGTTGAATTTGAATGATGCGACGAGCGATCCCCATTTGGTTTTAGATAACAGCTCGACAGGGACCGTCGATAGCGGTTTGGTGGTGACCACCACTGGCACGGGCGCGGTGATCACAACGGCCGTGGACCTTTCAGACGCGGACATCGTGACGGCGTTGGCGTTGGGTTCAAATGATACGACGGTGGGGGGCGTGACTTTGTCTGCGGCGGAACTTGCATTACTCAACGGCAAAGATGCGGCACTCGTCGATGCCAACGATGCAGTTGCAATTGCGATCACGGGAACGGGGGCGTTGAATGCTGGTTCGATCACTTCTGGTTTTGGCGCGATTGATGTGGGTGCTGATAATATTACGACGAGCGGAACGGCTTCAGCCAATGCATTCGACCGTTCAACTGCGGGGGCACTCAGCTTTGGTGTGACCAATGCGACCTCTTTGGTGATTGGAAGTGCTTCGCTGACTTCGTTCACCATCACGACCGATGGCACGGGCACGGCTGAGGTTGTTTTGCCGACCGGTTCGATTGATGGAACTGAAATTTTAAATGATACGGTTGCGCTGGCAACAGATACCTCAGGCAACTATGTGGCGACCATCACGGCTGGAGCTGGGCTCACGGGTACGGCCGCCTCGGAAGGT
>CAYRQG010000130.1:0-3241 GCA_964426345.1 uncultured Candidatus Peribacteria bacterium | reverse complement strand
GGGTGGCCATAGGTGAACCCTTTCCCGGATTGACCAGATTCATACGGCACCGGCTGATTGGATCATTGATTGCTCCTCCAAAAACTTTCCCTGCCGTCCTGGCCACTGTTTCTACCGATACGGATTTATCTGCTGCTGCAGCACTGATTCTCTGCACACATGCACCCACTCATCTGGTGCAGACTATTAATAGCGTCCTCATCCAGAGCGTCACGCCGCAGGAAATTGTCGTTATTGATACACAGGGCTCCAAAGAAACGGCTGCCATTTGTGATACCTTTGCGCCGCAGCAAGTGCGGCTTGTTGCTGCCAATCCAGCGGAAGCAACGGCAACGGGCTTGCGGGTCACGCAGGCTCCCGTTCTGCTGTTTGTGGATGCCGATGCTGTGCTGCATCCGGAATATCTGCGGGCGTCTTTGCGTTTACTCAGCAGCAGACACGATGCCGATATGACCTACACCGATCAGCAATTCTTTGGCGGAGCAAAGGACAAGGTGGAGCTGCCTACATTCTGGTCTCTGCAGGACCTGGAACGACATCAGCCACCACTCATGGTGTGGACAGCGCGGCGTACATCGCTTCTCTCCAAAACAGCAGGCATGAAACCGGCGGATCAGTGGATCGGGATCAAAAATAACGGCATCTACTTCCACCGCATCGACACTTCTTCCCCCTTGTCACGGGTATGATGGTGAATTCCGCCCTGCCACGCGTCTTGCTTCTGGTTGACCGGCCGGACTGGGCATTTTCGATTATTGCCCGGGCGATTGTGAAACACCTGGGAGACCGCTTTGACTGCACGATTCTGGCGCGGGACGACAAGCCGGTTATTGATGAATCGCAGTTCGATATTATCCACGCCTTCTTTGAATCCGATGTGTACCATCGGCCTTTTTTGAAAGGACGGGCAAAAATCGTGAAGAGTATTTACAGTCATTACTGGCAGCTCGAAGGCTATACGCCACTGTCGTTTTACGAAAAGTATCTGCATGAAGCGCATGCGATCACGGTCCCGAGTCTGCGTTTGTATCAGGCGTTCCAGCATATTCCGGCTCCGGTGTTCCTGTGTCCGGAGGGAGTGGATTGCGACACCTTTCGTCCCACAAAGAAACGGACGGGGCCGCTGAAAGTGGGATGGGCAGGTGATCCGCATCGTCCTATCAAACGATTGGACTGGATCAAAAAAGCATGTGAAGGAGTCTGCGAGCTGCACCTGGCCCAGGGCGGACTCTCCGCGGAAGGCATGGCAGAGTTCTATAACAGCATTGATGTGATTGCCTGTACCTCGATTGCCGAAGGCTGTCCGCGGCCACTCATTGAAGGAATGGCCTGTGGCGCGTTTCCGGTCACATTTGATGTGGGAGTAGCCAATGAGGTGATTGAACACGGCAATAACGGACTCATTGTGCGGGATGTATCGATTGAGGGTATGAGGAAAGCATTGCAATGGTGTGCGGAGAATACCGATACCGTCCGCAGCTTCTGGGATTTCAATGCCGCACGCATAACAGGCACGCGATCCTGGGCTTCGACCCTCCAACCGCTTGTACAAGTTTATTACTCAGTACTGCGTTAAATGTATAAATTATTTGCTCATATAAAACAGCTGTACAAAGGGCTGCGTCCATCGCAACCGGAGGAAAAACAGATAGTCACTTTGTGTATGGCACTCTCCGGACGAACGTGGGCCTGGCCGATGACTGCACGTTTTTTAGAAGAACAGATTTATCCGCATTCGGATATCCGGCTGTGCTTTTTAGATACCTCCCAGAACAGAGCATTTCATCGCACGGTACGGAAGTGGCTGCGGAACTGCGATTATGGCTCTTTTGAATTGCAGAAGATGAAAGTGGGCGAAAAGGGAATCGCGGAAAAAAACCGCGATGAAGTCTGGCAGACCGTTGCCGCGGTCTGTTCACGGATATACCAGAACCTTGCAGACCGCTGCGAATCGCCGTTCGTCTTTGTATTGGAAGATGATATTCAGCCGGACACCGATGTCTTTGTAGAGCTCATGAGCCATCTGGGCGGGAATGTGGCGAGCGTCTCTGCAACATACCGGCACCGGAAGCACGATGCGTTTGTGGCTTGGAACTGGTCTCCGGAAGGAACGCTTCTGGATGTACAGGAGGGAAAGGGGGTGGAAGCGGTGGGTGGCAACGGATTTGGCTGTGTGGTTCTGGATGGCGCACTGATGCGCACCGGGGACTATAATTACACCGCACCGTGCCTGAATTACGATCATAATTTCTACCATCACCTGGTTCTGGATCTCAAAAAAACGGCACTCCTCGATTGGAACTGCCGGTGCAGGCACTATGCCGGTCCCGATTCCTGGCGATAACTATGTACAGAGTCTTTGCATTCCTCCGGCGGCAGTGGGTAGCAGCAGGTGAACCGTTTCCCGGTGTCATCCGCTTTGTGCGGTATAACATGTTTGGAAGAATCTGGCCGGTCTATAGAACAGCGAACAATCTCTGTCCGCCAACGGATCTTCCCCCGCCCGAGGTTGCTGTCATTATCCCCTGCCATAATTACGGACACTTTCTACGGGAAGCGATTGAGAGCGTGCTGGCCCAAACAGTGAAACCTGTCGATGTTCTCGTGGTAGATGATGCATCGGACGATGACACGGCCGCGATTGCCAGGTCGTATGCGGACCAGGGCGTGCGGTTGCTGCAGGTGAATCACCGGAGTCTGGCACTCACGCGTAACAGTGGCGCAGCTGCCACCCATTCTGCGTACCTCCTCTACCTGGACGCCGATGACCGCCTGCCCAAAAAGTACATTCAGCGGTGTCTGGATGTCATGACGGAACAACGGATCGGGATTGCCTACCCTGATCGGGCGCTTTTTGGTGCAAGCAATCTCTATGTACAATCACCGTCAACATTTTCTGAGGGACTGCTGCTGCGGAATAACTTCATTTCCTCGCACGCACTCATTCTCCGTCAGGCATTCGATGTGGTTGGCGGATACAGAAAGATTGAAGGCATTCTGGAAGACTGGGATTTTTACCGCCGCGTCATTGCCACCGGATACACAGCACGGCGCGCGCGAACAGCAGTGCAGTACCGTATGCATAGTCAAAGTATGGGTTACACGCTCAGGAAAAGTCCGGAATACACCTACGCCCGTGCCGCCGCACTCGCCTATCACCCGACGACCATTTTTACAGCGTTCAGCGGCGACATCGCTTTGTTTGAAGAACATCTAAACGGACTCAGGAACCTGCAAGGAA
>CAYRQG010000129.1:0-3301 GCA_964426345.1 uncultured Candidatus Peribacteria bacterium | reverse complement strand
AAAAGAGGTCCGCATCTTGCAGACCCTGCATCTCATCGCAGCGGATATCGACGCTGAAACGGAAGGCCCCAACAAGCCATTTCATGGCGCCAACTTGCCGGTTGTGCTCGAAACCCTTGAGCCGGAAGCGGGCAAGCTCGTGGTGTTCTTGGGGTATCACCCCAGTATCACCACGTACCGCCAGCTGATCCCCATCAGCGTGGTACTGAAGGATGTGCGAGTTGATCTGCAGACTTCAGTCTGGATGCTTGGCAAGCTCTTGAAGACGCTTGCCTTCGTCCATGACTGTGGTTTCACTGTCGGATTGGTGGACGCGAGCAACGTCCTGATCGAGACCGCCGTTCACGGTGTGCTCGTTTTGGACTTGACCGCTGCCAACGAATATCCGACAGAAGCCGAGCAACTTGCAGAAGTAGCCGCTGCGGCGAAGATTATCTGGAATGCCGTGGGCGGAACTGATGAAGCTGAACCGCCGCGCGACGCAGACATCATGTCTGTGGCAGCTCACGCCGAATTCGTGAGTCATCTCCGTCGCATGATAGAGGGAAAGACCGAAGGCGCTCGTGCTGAACACAGTCTGATCTACGCCCCCGACACGGGACTGGCGGACCGCACGTGGTCCAAAGTTCCCATTGCGGATGGGCGTGGCATGAAGCGACAGTTCCACGAGTTCGCCACCTACCCCAGGTAAGCAGATTCATTTCCTACAATCGTCAAATCAAACTGTTGTAACCCAAGAAAGGGGTAAATAAAATGCGTCCCGATTCTATTACACCGTTTTCGACAGCAAGGCACACTGAAACAGTGAAGCGCATGCTTGAGCGCCGTGAAGAGGTTCACGACAAAGGCAGGAAAGTTTTCGAAGAGACTGGCAAGCTCGACCCTCTGGTTGATCCCAATGGTCAGATTCGCAAATCGCGCTTTGTCTGGACACCGAATCCCGACGGCACGTTCACCCTCAAGGAGGGTTGCAAACGGCCATACTTCTTCGCAACGGACGGCACGGGCAGTTTCGGCGAGAATGTCGGCAAGGCCTTTGATGCGGCGCCGATCATCCACGCCATGTTGACGGGCAATTGTGCTGGGAATCACCAGATGGATTTTTCCTTCTGTGTTTTCCAGGATCGTGACGATCGGCACCCTGTGATCCAAATTCCCCAATTCGAAGGGGATAATCGCTGGGCAGAACACATGCGCCTGCTCATCCCGGACAAAAATGGCGGCGACATCCCCGAAGACTATGATCTGGGGATTTGGTACGCGGCCAACCGGGTCTACGCAGATCTCTTCCGCTACGGCGGCAAGGGCATCTTCGTCCTGCTGCTTGACGCGCCTGGCCGGGGAATCGTTGAGGGCTCTCTCGTGCGCGAGCACTTGGGAGTTGATCTCCAGAGCGATATCCAGACCGCAACGGTTTGGAAGCAGCTGCAGACGAAGTTCCACTCCTACGTGGTCGTTTTCGGTTCGAGAGAAGTCACCAACTGGTGGCTATCGATTGCTGGACAGGGCAGTGTGATCGTAGCCCCGTCGAGTGCATTGTTCGCCGAAGTGCAATCGGGGTTGGTCTACGCGACCGACACCATCAGACCCACGGAAGCCGGGTTGTATGACTTCCTCCGTGCTGGGGGAGCAAACACCGGCATCAGCAGAAACGACGCTGCCCGCATCTGGGAAGCGTACGTGGCTGCCGGCCTCCCGTTCGGGGCGAACGCCAAGCTTGGCATCGAATTGCCGAAGCCCGGTGATGTGTTCGCTAGCATGACGGACAAGTGGCCAATCGGCCACCCGCGCGCAGGGGAAAATGCCTCCGCTCCGCCCAGTGATATGGGTGAAGAGTTCAGCATCATTCCTGCTCGCGCCGCTACCCCACCCGCCCGCACTTCGATCGATTGGGGGCGGTTCTAACTAACACTCTTTGCTTTAACAACACCAGGTGTTCATCTTCGGATGAACACCTGGGCTTTCTCTCGATGTGTATCGAGACTGATGAGTCCAAAAGGACGAAAAGGCAATCATGGTTGAGATAAAACCAACTGCGCCCAAAGATGTCGTCGCGGTAGTAACCGGAATTCAAATTGGTGAAGAAACAAAAGGTGCTGCCGTTGAGTGGCTGGCCCGTGAATTGCAGGCTCACACCGTGATTCGTAACGGTGGCTGTCAGGCAGGACATCATATTGTGACCTCAGATGGCCGGGAACAAATGTTTTCCCACTTTGCTGCGGCAACTTTTGAGGGAACTCGTACCTATTTACGTCACATGGTTATTGATCCCGTCTTGCTGTTTAGAGAAGCTTTAGAAATAGAAGGCAAAGGGGTTGATGAGCCATTCTGCATCATCACCATTGTCGGTGAGAATATTAGCATCACTCCTTTTCATGGAGCATTGAGTCGTTTGAAAGAAATTCTCCGCAATGAAAAAAAAGGCACCGTAGGTTTGGGTGTGGGTGATGCTGTTAAAGATGCGCTTCAAGGCAAGACGACAATCAGAGCAAAAGACTTTCTCAAAACAGAAGCTGAACTTACTGCTCAAGTTGAAGCAATCCGTCAACAAAAAATTCAACAAGCACTTGAGCTGATCGTTGCTTTGGGTATTAAAGAACTTCCTGATGCTGCTAGTTCACAAATGGAACTACTCTATAACACGGAGTTGGTTTCACTAACCGTTCAATCATTCATGTATCTGGCAGATTTAGTACAAGTCACCACTGAAGATGACTTTGATCATCTGATGAATGAACCGGGAAATATCGTAACGGAACCATCACATGGTGCTCTGTTGCATCCTTATGCATTTGCTCCGCACTCCACACAAGTAGACCCTACCTCTAAAGAATTGATTTCAGAACTGAAGCAAAAAAATACAAAAAAAGTTGTTCGTTTGGGTGTCGGCCGTTGTTACATGACTCGCCATGGAGCGGGTCCCTTAGTGAGTTTTGATAGGACGATGACTGATACCATTCATGAGACACATAATGCAGCAAATCAATGGGCCAATGAATGGTTGGGCGAATTTCGTATTGGACACTTTGATCTTATTGCTACTCAATATGGTTTAGATATTGCTGGAGGAGCTAGCGCTTTCGATGGCTTTCTGATGAGTTACCTAGATGTTTTAAACAAGTATCACCGATGGGGCATTGTTGAGGCATACACATTTACTGGTGATGATACAGACTTGCATGAATATTTTGAGATGCAAGGTTCATTGATCACAGGAATTAAACTCCATCCTGATACTCGTGATGAACAGCATTACAACCATCAACTTCGATTGACCGAGCTTTTGAAAAAATGTTCACCA
>CAYRQG010000128.1:0-3306 GCA_964426345.1 uncultured Candidatus Peribacteria bacterium | reverse complement strand
AGTAAATCTTTCACCGTCTGCTGACCATCGATAGTTGCATTGGTAGTCTCCACTCCCACAGGTTTATTGATCACGTAATAGAGCATTTCCGCGCGATCACTCATTACCTTACCCTCAACCTCAATCTTATCCTTTTCAGGATCAGCCTTCTGTCCCAGCTCTGCTACCTTGCCATTCACCTTCACCAAACCTGCCAGAATGTATTCTTCGGATTTTCGACGTGAGGCAATGCCACGGGCCGATAGAATTTTCTGGAGACGTTCGAGCATAAAGTGATGCAGATAGTATAAACCATCTTAAACGTCTTGAATCGCTTTCTAAAGCTTTATAAACATACTAAAGGACATTTTAAAAAAGGAATTCCAAAACCCCATAACCCATAACGGATAACCGATAACGAGAAGGCAGGCGGGAGGATCAGGTTGTAGCGCCTTCCTTCACTCTCACTTTCGTCCATTCGTAGATAATTTTGGCCACTTCCGCGCGGTTGATTTTCTCGTTCGGGCGGAAGATTCCTGTCTCGACTCCTTTGCTGTCTTTATCACCCGATACGACTCCGCGTGTGTAAGCGTAGGCGATATCTGCTTCCAATGGATGACCCTGTGTGTCTTTAAAGTTCGAGAAGAGCGGCGGAACCTGTTCATTGAACACATCATCGAGAACAGCCAGCACTTCGGCGCGTGTCGCTTTACGGTTGATGTCGAGACCCGGATCTTTGAGCAGACGGATATTCATCTGTTCACCGCACGAAATGAATGCCTGCGCCCAGTGGCCGATTGCCTGGCTGTGGGTGGGCGGAATGAGTCCGCACACACTTGTATCCACCTGATGTGCTTTGAAGGCCATCTTCAGAAGCTCCGATACGGTCACCGAATTGCTCGGACCGAATTTACCAAGTGGCTTGCCGGTCGCATCGCGGTACCCCGACACCACTCCCCATCCGCTCACTGTTGTGACATAGGGCCCGAACCAATCCCCTTCCTGCACATCATCAAATGATGCAACAGAGAGTGTATCGAGCGTACTCAGGAGATCGGAAAAATCCGCGGCGTGTGTGGTCTGCCAGCCTGCCAGCTCTGCTTTGAGCTCATCAATCTGGCTGAAAAATCCGTGTGCCGCAGTCACAAGTGCAAACGCAGCAATGGTACCGGCAACAGGGAGAAAAAAGCGTCGCATGTGATGTGCATTCTACTCGACATCGTTCTTTTCTCAAGTGACACGCTTCGATGCACGCTTCGTGTGTGTGTTTTTCTTCTGTGATACCGATGTCTCTGGTGTTGTCTGACTTGCGACAGATGCGCCTTCCGGCGCAAGCGGCACACTGTAGGTAAAGGTACTTCCCTTCCCGACAACTGAGCGGAGCGTGCTATCCCCTTTCTGCAGGCGCATGAAGTTGCGGGCAATGTAGAGCCCCAGCCCCGTACTCTGTGCGGAGTCGGTATTCTTTCCGGTCATGCCGGTTCTATCGAACAGCTTATCCATAATCTCCTGCGGCATTCCTTCGCCGGTATCGGATACATCGATGTATCCGTATGTCGCATCCTTGCGAAGAGTCAGAGTGATGCCACCCTTCTTCGTATGCTTGATCGCATTACTGATGGAGTTGGTGACAGCCTCGGCCATTTTTTCCAAATCCGCCATCACGGTAATCTTTGTCTCCATTCCCTGCAGTGTCAGACTGAGTCCCGCTTTTTCGAGCGCAACACGGTAGTCACGCAGCGCGCGTTCGGCAACATCCGACAGCAGGACAGGTGCAGATGCCACTTCTATCACACCACGATCAATGCGGGACACGTTCAGAATATCGTTGATGAGATTGCCGTTCTGGATAGCAACATCTTTCAAACTATTTAATGGTTCATCCAGTTCTTTATTCACCTTTCCATAATCGCCATCCAGGATCGATTCAATCGTCCAGCGCATGGCCGTTACCGGTGCGCGGAGCTGATGCGACACGAACGATGTAATGTCCTGCAGTGTCTGGTTTTTGGCGGCAAGTGCATGCGTAAGTCGCTGATTGCGTGCACTGGTTACAGCGAGCGCAACCACCATACAGAGCGTGACGAGCGTCAGGAGGAGTCCCGCCATCTGAATGCGGAAGGTGACACTGTTCAGCGGCAGATACGCTTCCGATACCGGCTGTCCCGCCACAATCACCCATGTATGCTGCCCCATCTGGAGCGACTGGAAACTTGCAATCATGCGCGTCTGCAGCACAGGGTCCATATACTCCCCGCTCACAAACCCCTGAGTTCTGGCCTGCTGGATGCGAAGCACATTTTTGTAATCCGTGTAGAGCGTTTCTGCGTCCTGCAGATGCGGATGGGCAACCACTGTCCCCGTGTGATCCACCAGGTACACGTACCCCGTTTTACCGAGGTGAATATTTTCAAGCGCACGTGTGATCTGGTCCGTGCGATATTCAATCACCAGTGCCCCCAGCACTCCCCCGCTCCCCGCCTCCACCGGCACACTGATGGCAATGGATGGCGAGCGCGCACCTGCGTAAGGGATGGAAATCCCGGAGATACTGGGCCTCCATTCTTTGGAGAGATCCTGAAACCATTCAGCATCTTTCACATTCATCCCGAAGGAACCGGGGACCGGGGGATAATCACTCCAGAGCGTTCCCGATGCATCGGTCAGAAATGCGCGTTCAATTTGCGGATACGCAAGGACCAGCGCCTTCAGGCGGATATTCATGGTGAGGTCATCACGCTGTTGAACGGCATCGATCGTGCCGGGCACAGATGCAATGGCATGCGCGAGCGTGACCATGTGTGTCATGTCTTCGGTAATAAGCTGCGACACATTGGAAGACGCAGTCACGTTGGCCGATTCCACCAGTGTCTGCACCGATGACGATGCAATCTGGAGCGAGTACACACTCAAAAGCACAATCGGAAGAAGAGCTGCCAGGAACGGCAGCGACCACCGGAGAGCTTGGGTCAGCGGATGGAGGCGGGCGCCGGTGTCGGGAGTGGGTGTAGCAGTCATACGACCGTATCAAGGAATTATAGCATTTTCCGAAGAATCCCGCTACAGTAGGTGCCACAGCACACTTCATCACCCGTCATGCGTCAGCCTAAACCCTCCTACGCACACTTTCTCTTCCTTACAGTTGCCGTATCAGCCGGCACCTCTTTGGTGCTGTCTGTGGGCATGTATTCGGGAATGCAGCTGCTTTCCAATCTTACATCTCCCACCAATATTTTTTCGAATACGGCAACCGATGATTCAGACGAAGAGTCCGAATTTACGCCGACACCCAGGTCTCCCGGTACTTCCGGCAATGGCAATGGTGAT
>CAYRQG010000127.1:0-3310 GCA_964426345.1 uncultured Candidatus Peribacteria bacterium | reverse complement strand
CGATAAGGACGGCAAGATCCTGGATAGCTTCACGTATACGGTGACGTACTAGGTTGTAGCGTGTAGATTAGTAGGTTGTAGGATTTTTTAAAGAAATTCCACAAGTCCTACCACCTACAACCTACGTATCTACTTATGTACTTCTTTCTAAGAGGGAATCTTTTTCGTAAGACCCACCTTCTTCATAGATTCTACAAACGTTTTCGAAGGAGGTGCGCTCAGACTGTGCTCTTTGTTATCGGCGTGCATCGCGGCTGCGCGACGATCCAAAGACTGTCATCTTCGTTCTGTTTGCCGTACTGCGCCCAATCGATGCATCAATCATGGCAGTGGGGGATTCGGGGACTCCTGCAGTGATGGCGAGATATGTTTTTTGCACTGTGCGATCCTCAAATTGTTTCTGGAGCATCTTGTGTGCCTCGGGCGTTTTTGCAACCAGCAGACATCCTGTTGTTTCTTTATCCAGGCGATGCACGAGTACAGCCGAACTGGAGAAGGGGATTTTGCGCTCCTGAAAGAGATGTACGATGCCATGAAGAACAGTGACAGCATCGGGTTCCATACCAGCTCCCGGATGCACCGAGTAGCCTTCGGGCTTGATCACAACCAAACACGCATCGTCTTCGTAGAGCACTTCGAGTTTTAAATCAGCAGGTTCCAGTCTTGTTTCTGTCACAGGCTCTTCCGTGGCAGACATCTCCACTTTATCGCCAATAGCCAAGACCATTGCCACCTTACGGACAATGCGCCCGTTCACCATCACGTGCCCTGCTTTCACGACATCCTTGGCTTTCACACGGCTAATAACCGCTTTCTGGTTCGCTAAAAAGATATCTAAACGGACCGGCAATTCGACTATCCATTCGTTCATAGACACTACTGTATCAGACAAAGAGCATTATTGACACATAAAATAAATTGTTTATAGTAACACAATTTTCACGGGAGCCTATAAAAGGATGCTGTTGATGCAGAACTGTGCGAGGACCGCATCACAAGCATCTCTACAGCAAAGGTGAAAAGGTCGACACTCAGTTCTTGTAATTGGGTGTCTTTTTTTAAAGATTGAAACCAAAGAGAAGGGGAGTACTATATTCCTCCTGTCTGTCGATTGGTGCCGGATCTGGACTGTAGGTCCCTCCGGGCGAGCGCCACCATAGATTCGATAGAAGGTTTGACTCATCCCAACGTCCTCCGGGATGAGTCATTTTTATATGTACATCTCTCCTGTACAATTCCACCAATGACACACGATGAACTTTTGACCAGAGGCGTTGCGAAAGTAATTCCGCAGAAACTTGCAGAAGAAAAATTGAAGAACGGAAAAATCCGTATGTACTGGGGAATTGATCCCACGGGTGCCAATATTCATCTGGGACATGCAGTGCCGCTTCGCAAAATGAAACAACTGTGTGATGCAGGACATGAAGTCATTTTCCTGGTCGGGAGTTTTACCGCCATGATCGGTGATCCATCCGGCAGAGATGCCATGCGCGAACCACTCACAAAAGAGCAGGTGCAGAAAAATTTTGAAGACTACAAAAAGCAGGCATCAAAAATTCTGGATTTCAAAAAAGTGAATGTGGTCTACAACCACGAATGGCTGGAGAAGCTCACATTCAAAGATATCCTCAAACTGACATCCGAATTTACAGTGAATCAAATGATGGAGCGCGATATGTTCGAACGCAGATTAAAAGAGGGGATGCCTGTTTCTCTGACAGAATTCATGTACCCGTTGATGGTCGGCTACGATTCCGTGATGCTCGATGTGGATATGGAACTCGGAGGAACGGATCAGGAATTCAACATGCTTGCCGGTCGCACACTTCAAAAATCTTTTGGCAAGCGCGAGAAGTTCATAATGACTATGAAGCTGCTGGAAGGAACCGACGGCCGCAAAATGAGCAAGACATACGATAACTGTATTTACTTGAGCGATAGTGCGAAGGATATGTACGGAAAGACGCTGAGCATTAAAGACGATCTCATTACCACGTACATGGAATGCGCGACAGATATCCCGATGGATGAGATTGCAGATGTTGAGAAGCAAATGAAGAAAGGCGCAAACCCGAAAGAATTCAAAATGCGTTTGGCCCGTGAACTGGTCACCATGTATCACTCTGCAAAAGATGCAGACGCTGCAGAAGAGGAATTTGCCAACATCTTCAAAAAAGGCGGCGTCCCCGATGACATGCCGGAGGTAAAAGCCGCGAAAGGGGAGTTACTGATTGATCTTCTGGTCCGCGCGAAGATTGTGACATCGAAATCAGAAGCTCGTCGGTTGATTGAGCAGAAGGCTGTGACCATGAATGATGTATTAGTTGAGGCGTTTGATGTGAAGGCGGAGAAGGGAGTGACGAAAGTGGGGAAGAGGAAGTTTGTGAAAGTTACATAAAAGCAAATTTCGACGAGCTCAGGATGACACTGGGGCATCAGTATAATACTTTCACGCATCCATCATCCTCTTCATCATCCATCCAAAGGTAAAGAAGCCGGCGGTAAGAGCGATAAATGTCATCGAACGAAGCCGAAGAAATACGGAAGCGTGGCTGCCATGCTGACGAGGGCAGTTGAGGTAATGAAGGCGAGGCCGGCGTTGCGTGTATCGCGTGACATAGTATTAGTGATGACAAACAGGAAGCCGTCTTGTGACAGTGCAACCGAGGGAAAGGAGTGTGCTCTGGAGCTGACGGGCGTTGCTCAGAACATGATCGGACGGGAGATAGACATGCACCGAGCCTTTACGCGGGAATGCGCGGACCCACTCGACAAGAGTGGCAATGGAAGAGGCCCCGTTTGTGCCTTCCTCTTGCTGAAAAGTGCAGAAATCAATCACCACATTGTGCTGAGCGCTGAGAGTCCCGGGGGAGTGGTGGGGGAGTAGCTGCATGAGTTGGAAGTGTACGCTCGTACACCCATCAATGCAAGAGCATTTTCCACAAAAAAAGAGACACCTTGCGATGTCTCTTTTTGAAGTCGGGGAGTGATCGATTATTTCATCATGCCATCGATGGCAGCCTGGAAGGTAGCGAAGGGATAGGCACCGCTGATCTTCTGGCTCTGACCGTTCGGTCCAAGAATCCAGAAACCAGGAGTTCCATCGATACCCGCTGCAGATCCTGCAGCCTGATCAGCCTGCACGAATGCAGTCTTGGCACCGGAATCGAGACAGGTTGCGAAGGTTCCTGCATTCAAGCCGAGTTCCTTGGCGTAGTCCTTGAACTTGGCAGCAGCACCTGCGGCATCAAGACCGGACCAGTCACCCTGCGTATTGAAGAGTTTTTCGTGCATTTCCCAGAACTTG
>CAYRQG010000126.1:0-3436 GCA_964426345.1 uncultured Candidatus Peribacteria bacterium | reverse complement strand
TTGCGTCCCACCTTGTTCGCAGATGATGCCGGAGCTGCTTTGGGGGCTGCAATGCGTGAACCACCGAGCTGCTGCTGCAGTGCCTGACCAACCATCGTGTTGCGGTTGCTGTCGTTGAGGACATTCAATGCACCGACTCCCGTCTGATCCAGCTCACCTTCAATCTGCGCTTCGTTGGTGGTGATTCCCGCCAAGTCCTGCTCTGCCTGTTCCAGAATCTGGCGCGGAGCGAACTGATTGAAATCAATCTGCAGAATGGTGCGGATGATTGCGGTTTCGATATTTGAAAGCAGCGTCTGGAAACGGCGGAATCCCTGATCCTGATACTCGATGACAGGATCACGCTGGGCGTAGCCGGCGAACGCCACCTGTTCACGGAGGTGCGACATATCGTCGATGTGATCCATCCAGTGTGTATCAATAGAACGCAGTGTGACCACACGCTCTGCCTGCGCCACCACCTCTTCGCCACTCGCTTTGCACTTAATGTCGTAGAACGAAACCAGTGCATGCTCCACAAACTCCGCCATCTTTTCCTGATCCACAAAGGTCTTCAGTTTTTCTTCCAGAATCAGTTCACGAAGCTGCGGGTGGAGACCACTCAGTTCGTCGATGATTTTGGTGAGTTCCCACTTTTCCGGATCGTGCCCAATGGCATTAGCCATCACAACAGACCGCGCTTCTTTCTTGATGGAACTGAGAATGTCTTCATGCAATGAACCATCCGTTTTCTGTTCGACCGCGGCGGAGTCCTCAGACGAAGCCGGGTCGATTTTTTCGAGGATCTTCTGACGGCGCTTATAGATAATCTCGCGATGCTTGTTCATCACGTCGTCGTACTGGAGCACGTGTTTGCGGGTGTCGAAATGATGTCCTTCCACGCGCTTCTGTGCACCTTCAATACTGCGGCTCACCATACCGTTTTGCAGCGGCACATCTTCGGGCACGTTGAGTCTCTCCATCATCATCTTCAGGCGATCACCGCCGAAGAGGCGCATGAGATCATCTTCCATGGACACGAAGAACTGGGATTCACCCGGATCCCCCTGACGTCCGGAACGACCGCGGAGCTGGTTATCAATGCGGCGGGATTCGTGGCGTTCGGTTCCGAGGATGGCCAGACCACCCAGCGCCTGTACGCCATCTCCAAGTTTGATATCTGTTCCACGACCGGCCATGTTGGTGGCAATGGTGACACTTCCTTTCTGTCCGGCATTCGCCACAATTTCTGCTTCCTGTTCATGCTGCTTGGCGTTGAGCACCTGATGGGGGACTCCTTCCTGCTTCAGGAGCAGCGAAAGCACTTCTGATTTTTCAATCGATGTTGTTCCAATGAGCACTGGCTGTCCGAGTGCATTCTTTTCCTTCGCAAGTTTGGCCACCGCTTTGAACTTGGCAGAAACAGTGCGGTAGATGGCATCGGGACGGTCATCGCGGACCATCGGGCGGTGCGTGGGAATCACGAGCACGCGGAGCTTATAAATCGATTCAAATTCTTCTTCTTCGGTCTTGGCAGTTCCCGTCATTCCTCCGAGTTTCTTATACAGACGGAAATAGTTCTGGAAGGTGATAGTGGCAAGCGTTTTGCTTTCGCGCTGGACCTCCACATGCTCCTTGGCTTCAATCGCCTGGTGCAGACCATGGCTGTAGCGGCGACCCGGCATCAGACGTCCGGTGAATTCATCCACAATCACAATTTCGCCATTGTTCGACACCACGTAATCCACATCGCGCTGGTAGATGGCGTACGCACGAAGGGCCTGCTCGATATGATGCACTTCTTCAAATCCTTTTTCCGTGTAGATATTTTCCACGTTCAGAAGCTGCTCCATCTTTTTGATTCCTTCATCGGTGAGCACGGCTGCGCGCTGCTTTTCATCTTTCGTGAAGTGCACGTTCTCCTGCAGGTTGGTCACGAGCATTGCGTACTGCATGTACTTCGTGGTCGATTCCTCCGCAGGCTGGCTGATGATGAGCGGGGTGCGGGCTTCGTCGATCAGGATGCTATCCACTTCATCGACGATGGCATAGTTGAGACCACGCTGTACCTGCTGCTTGATTGTGCTGACCATGTTATCGCGCAGGTAATCAAAACCGTATTCGTTGTTGGTTCCATACGTAATATCCGATGCGTACGCGGCACGGCGTTCATCGGTGGTGAGTCCATGAACCACAACGCCGACTGAAAGTCCGAGTGCCTTGTAGAGCACGCCCATCCACTGACTGTCGCGCTTGGCGAGGTAATCGTTGACGGTAACGACGTGTACGCCTTTGCCACTCAGTGCATTCAGATACACCGGCAATGTACACACCAATGTTTTTCCTTCTCCTGTTTTCATTTCCGAAATCATGCCCCTGTGGAGCGCCACACCTCCCAGAATCTGCACATCGAACGGCACCATGTTCCATTCAAACTCCTGACGCCCGATTATCTCCTTGTGGCCTACCAACAGTTCACACGCGCGGATGGCAACGGCGAATGCTTCGGGGAGAATGCTATCGAGCGTGGCACCATCGGCGATTTTCTTTTTGAGCTCTTCTGTCTTTGCAGGTAAATCGGCGAGTGTGAGCGCACGGATTTCATCGCGATTTTCAAAGGCCCTCACCTCCGCCACCTTGGGCCAGAGTTTTTTGAGTTCTTTTGCGTTGGGATCGCCGAGGAGTTTATTCAGAGAGTCTAGAATGGCCATACAAAACGAGAATATTGCGAAAAGAGCGGAAAGTATAGCTCACCAACCACGTCCATACCATGGTTGCAGCAAATCTTTCCCGTATTTTTGGGAGGCGAGAAAAGCGGGTAAAACCTCTGCCAAAGGCTTCAATACAGCTGATTGCATGTTCAATGCTGCCAGCGCCTCGCGGTGTTCGGGAATCAACTCGCCGTCCCATTCCATCGCTTCTAGCGTCTGGTTTTCAGTTTTCAGCTGATCGATGGGAATAAGCATGGGCTCAGTCCACGGTGAATCGGGAATACCAAAGGTGCGGATAAAGACGTCTGTTTTCTTTGTGGAATGAAACCAGATGAGGGGTTTTTCCAAAAAGCGTGCGCGATAGAGATCAGAAAGATGAATGGCGGCTGCCGGAATCTGCAGTTGATCGGCCAGGACATTTGCCAGCGAAACGGCCATTCTCAGGCTCGTAAAACCACCGGGGCCCACAATACACGCAATGTGTGTGATATCTTTGTACGTCCATCCTGCCTTTGCCAGCGATTCCTCCAGCAGGGGAACAATACCGCTATCGCCAATACGGTGATCCACAGGGGTGTAAACCACCGTTTTCTCGTCGGACACAAGCGCAAAACAGGCTTCTGCATCTGTCGATGAATTGTTACTTGCAAAGTTCAGGAAAATCGCTTTCATGTGGCGTATTCTAGACCTAGTTGACATAATTTTAAAATTAGTTCATTATATAACTATGAGAAAGCAAGAATTCT
>CAYRQG010000125.1:0-3441 GCA_964426345.1 uncultured Candidatus Peribacteria bacterium | reverse complement strand
CTCTCGCCAAAAAACTGCTTCTTCACTCGCGCACACGTCCGCATCTGCAATCCTGTGAGGGGTGCCACTGAATTTCTTGATGATGAAGAAGCGACAGGAGATCTGGACGATACAGATGAACTGCTGGAACTGGAACTGGTCGACGATGACACTGCCGTTGTGCGCACACAGGCAGACCCCGTGTAGTCCCGCTTGAATCCCGGCATACATTTACACATCCCATTATCCGCAGCGCGTCCGCCTTCACCCAGGAGCAGGGAACAATCCGCATCGGACATGGGGCCCGTGTGGGTGATGTTCTGGTATGCGGGATTATTCTGTTCTGCCTGCGGCGTGTAGCCGAAGGTGGAGTTGTTTGCGTAGGTAAGGCCGCGGACAATCTGCGAAGCGGGGATGAAAAGTCCATTCACAAAATTGTTATCGCTATCTACGGATTTTGCGACGACCACCCCCACTACCTTGTCGTCTTTCACCACGGGTCCGCCGGAATTCCCAAAGTCCACAAACGCACTTGTTTTGATCCAGTTGCTGTCTTCATCGGGCCCGGTCACGCTTCCGGTTGTGCGGGTCTGGTGCATGGATTCTTTGAACGATCCTTTGTACGGGAATCCAAGGACACCCACGTTATCGCCGGTTTTTGCATCGCTCTCGGCAAAGTACATGGCGCCATGATCGCAGGGGAGTGTTGCGCGCATGTAGGCGACGTCATCATCCAGGTTGAGTTTCACATCGGATCGTGTGAGATTGCGGAAGCATTCCAGATTCACCGTGTCGTCATCGCCGGTGGCGTAGATGCGATAGTAGAGCCCGCCATTAATAATGTGTTTGTTCGTGACGATAATGCGTGCATCCACATAAAATCCGCTGCCCCAGCCGGCAAAGTTTCCGTCTTTATCAAAAATAGAACCGATGCTGCTCCT
The DNA here is from genome assembly GCA_964426345.1 of uncultured Candidatus Peribacteria bacterium. GTDB lineage: Bacteria > Patescibacteriota > Gracilibacteria > Peribacterales > Peribacteraceae > CALREJ01. The sequence continues at coordinate 2,521 of CAYRQG010000125.1, read as the reverse complement.
GCCAGGGCTATTGCTCCGCCCATGATGATCTGTTTCCAGTGCATAGTAGAAATGATGCGCCAAGCGCGCAGAGAATGCGAGGAATTTTGTAGCAAAATTTTTTTGCAATCGTATGATGACTCTATGTCCCACAAAGAAGCCGCTCTCTCGTTTCTCTCACTCGTGACCTCCGGCCATGTGCGTGATGCATACGAGCAATACATTCATCCGGATTTCTATCATCACAATCAGTATTTCCCCGGGAATCGCGCAGCACTGCTGGCGGGCATGGAGGAGAACGACACACACTTTCCCCACAAACAATTTTCCGTGAAAAAAATCGTGGAAGAAGGGGATACAGTCGTCACCTATTCCAGTCTGCAATTGGGAGGAAACATGCCGCCCATGTCTGTCATGCACATGATGCGCTTTCAGGACGGCAAAATTATCGAGATGTGGGATTGCGGGCAGAAGCTGGAGGATGATTCGCCGAATGAGAACGGGGCGTTTTGAAAATTGTATCCTGATCATCCGTTCAAGCCAGAATGGTTGCATCAGACATAATGTCACCACAAAATACCGTTTCACCAAGACACTTTCCATGGGAAAGGTGCAACACTGACATTCTTCACTTGGTACCTTCCACCATCTGTCTGTCACCTTTCGTAGCCTCGCGCTGTCCGCTTCCGTTGCGGCAGGCTTGTGCGTGGCTCCTGCGTCGGCTTTTGCGGGATATCTGTACATCAGTGATGTGAGCTTTGGTCTGGTGCATGTGTTCGATGTTGATTCACTCGTGGAAACAGCAACAATCGAGGGTTTCAACAGTCCTTTTGGCATGGTTGTTCTTCGCACTGTCGGCTATGTCACAAACTACAGCGCGGACACAGTATCGGTGATCGATTTGCTCACGAATGAGATTGTCCAGACGGTTACGGTAAATGACGGGCCGTATGGCATCGCGACCAGTGGAACAGGCGTCTATGTCGTGAACTCGCTGGATCACAACGTGTCGGTGATCGACACAGATTCCAATACAGTCGTTGCCACCATTTCCATTCCATCACCTGCTCCTATTCAGATTGCAACCAACGGAAATTTTGCGTACGTGACAGATACCGATGCAAATAAAGTGCATATCATCAATCTTCTAACTCGATCGGTTATCGCCAGTGTGGATGTCGGTCATGCACCCGAAGGCGGTATCGCGTTTGCGGGAACGGGTGCGTACATCTCCAACCGCGATGACGACACTGTGTCTGTGATTGATCTTGATACCAATACCGTCATACGCACTATTACTGTAGGAAATGAGCCGCAAGGAGTTGTATCTGCCGATGGCATTCTCTATGTCGCAAATAACGGATCCGGCACTGTTTCTCTCATCAGCCCTGTCAGCTATGCAGTTACCAATACATTCAATACAGGCACAGCCTATGCTCATCATCTTTTGAGCCATGACAATACGCTCTTCGTGACAAAATATTTTAACGGCACAGTGGATGTCCTGAACCGTACCCTTGGCACCCTCATACGATCCTTCACATTCTCGGGTGGAGACGGCTATCCGTTTGCAATCGCTTTCTTTGATCCGCCCGATACCGGCCCGGCTTCTCCGACAGATTTTTTTGCTTCCTCCAGAGAGAATGATGTCTACCTGACATGGACCAACCCGGTAGATCCTGACTTTCATTCTGTCATTATCCGGCGCAGCACGAACGGGTACCCCGCGGGTCCGAGCGACGGCATTTCTGTTGCGGATCATCTGGATGCAGCAAGTAAGACAGATAGTGATCTTCCGAATGGCACGTATTACTACAGCATCTTTGCACTGGATAGCCTGGATAGTTACAGCGATGCTGCACATGCAATTATCACTGTCACCGGTATCGCAACTCCTTCCTCGCACGGAGGAGGAACACGGACATCCACCCTGAAAGCACGCATGGAAAAAGCAAATGTACTTCCTTCAGCCCTCTCGCATACTGCTGCACCGGATCTAGCGCACAAAACAATATTTGAAATGCGCACCTGCGATCGTGTGCTGCACTGGTTTGCGAAGAATGACACCATGCTCACACGGGTCAATGAGCGACTACTCAAGCGATTTGGATTTGAGTGTCGGTGATATTCTCTGAGCTGGTACCCGGGCTAGTGCCATCACGTAGAACTGCTACGAGTGTGAAAACTACTTTTTAATAACTGATGGTGGCACCACGTGATCGCGCAGTCACGTAAAGACACTCCGTGTCCACGTGACACATAAAATCCGGCTGCGCCACGTGATCGCGCAGCGATTTTACGTGGTGCTCGCGGCAGGAATCGAACCTACGACCCCCTGGTTCGAAGCCAGGTACTCTATCCATCTGAGCTACGCGAGCAGGTGATTTCCAGTATAGAGCCTTTTACCCAGAAAATCCCGTCTGCTTTTGGGCTATCAAATACGCTAGAAAGACGCGGAAACTATGCTAGGATACCCGGGCTGAAATATTGGGGAGTCGCCAAGTGGTAAGGCAGTAGCCTCTGGAGCTACCATTCGGGGGTT
>CAYRQG010000124.1:0-3487 GCA_964426345.1 uncultured Candidatus Peribacteria bacterium | reverse complement strand
AATTGCTGCTCGCTCTTCTGCTGATTATTCCCATCCGCAGCGTCCAGCGCCTTGGCGTCATTCTCATCATCCTGCATCTGCTTGGCATCCTCACCCAGGTGGGGTGGAACGACATTGCCGTGCGCGATATCAACATTATGATCACGGGAATCGCCCTTTTGGCACTTCTGTAAGGAACGCTTGCCGGAAATTCCGTTTTTGCGTACCATTTGCGGGCCCTTTTAAAGCGTAAGCATTACGTGTCACGGTAGCTCAGTCGGTAGAGCACAGGACTCATAAGCCTGGGGTCGCCAGTTCAATCCTGGCCCGTGACACCACTACAAATCATCACACAACCATCATCATTCTTTCGTGCTACTATTCCGGCCATGCACTCGCGTATCTTTTTGTTGTGGAGCGTCCTCATTCTTTGCATTGCAACACTTGTGCGTGTGCGCCTGCTCAATGCCGATCTCAGTATTGACGAAGTCTGGTCGCTCAAGCTCGCATCGCAGATGCACTCCCCGCTCGATGTCTTCAGTCTCCATTCAGATAATAACCATTACCTGAATACTCTCTGGCTCTATTTCCTTGGACCGCTACAACCGTTCTGGATATACCGTCTGCCTGCCTTCCTGTGCGGCATGACTCTCATTGCGCTGGTGATGAAAGAAGGATGGAAGAAGAGGCCCCTGCTGGGAATGATTCTCGGACTGGCATTTGCGCTCTCCCCTTTCTTCGTCTTCTACTCTGCCCAGGCACGCGGCTACGGACCGGCAATGCTCTTTGCATATCTTGCATTCCTGAGTATGCAGACACTCATTCACAAACAGCAGATGCGCGATGCACTGGTCTTTGGCTTGCTTTGCATCATCGGATTTTTATGGCAGCTCGTCTTCATCCATGTGTACATTGCACTGCTTGTCTGGTCGCTTGTGGCACTCTGGAATGCGCCGGGGAATCGTTCCTACACCCTCCCTGCAGCAGCACACCTGCCGGTCCTTGCATTCCTGTTGCTCCTCAGCAAAGTGGATCTCTCTTTTCTTCAGATAGGCGGGGCCCCCGCAGCAACACTGCTGGACGCCGGCAAAGAAGCGGTGATGCTGCTCTCCGGCATTCCTGTGAAACATCCTCTGAATGTTCTCTGTGGTCTTGGGGCAACGGTATTGGTCTTGATGGGCGTGCAGCACACATTTCATACAAGCAAATCGATGGGGATTTTTCTGGTCACACTACTGTGCATCAGTCCGGTCCTGTGGATGCTCAGCATTCATCCCCCCTTCATCTACGCACGCTACTTTGCTCCGCTGATGATCTGGATTCTGTGGATATTGTGCGCTCCTGTTGCAGAAAACATCCACTCCAAACATGTCTGGATATCCAATGTCACACTCCTGCTCTTCAGCATGTTCCTTGCCTCCGCCACTCTGGCGGATTTGCACCTTGCGGATCACAAGCGGGATTACACCCATGCACTCCAGACTCTCATACAAACTGCAGAAAGAAATCCCATCACCATTGGCAGTCACACGGATTTCCGGACTGAGCTTCTCCTGTGGTTCTACGCTATGCGATTACAAACAGATAAAGAGATCCAGTATCTGAACCGGGAAGCAAGGCAGACAACTGCTCCCGACTTCTGGTTTGTGGATGGAGAAATAGAATCGGGAACAGATATTCTCATCAAAGAGGAAAAAACCTATGAAGTGATTGGTAATACCATGAAAGGAAAGCCAAAATGGATCATTTTAAAAGCTAGAAGCTAAAACCTAAAACCTATAAGCTAGAAAAACATGATTCTTCTCTGTTTACATGGATGGGGCGGCTCCAAGGAATCGTTTACCGAACTCCGCGAAGCCTTGAAGGGAACGGATATCGACATTCTCACCCCCGATCTCCCGGGCTTTGGCGATGAACCCGAACCGGCTCATGCCTTTACGATTGATGACTATGCAGACTGGGTCGTGAGATGGCTCGAAAAAAATCATCCGTCAGCACTCGTTCCCCAGTCTCATCCCTCACTCTTTCTCCTGGGGCATTCTCATGGAGGAAGAATCGCGATTAAACTCACTGCAGGAAACATGCTCCCGGTCTCTCATCTCTTCTTGTGCGCCTCGGCAGGCATTCGCCGCCCCAGGCACATCAAGCGTCTCATTGGCCTCATGCTCGCAAAGACCGGCAAGTTCTTCCTCTCCATTCCCGGCATGCGCACGCTGCAGCCACTTGGAAAGAAATTCCTCTATCGCCTGGTACGTGTTCACGATTACGAAAAGGCATCGCCGCTCATGCGCGATACGCTCATCAATGTCACCGAAGAAGATTTGCGCCCGCTCCTCCAGACCATTCACGTCCCCACCGATATCTTCTGGGGAACCGACGACAAGATGACGCCCATTGCCGACGGCCGGCTGATGGCCAAAAAAATCCCCGAGAACACCTTCCACGCCTACCCGGGCATCCGCCACGGAGTGCATCGGGAGAAAGCGAAAGAAATTGCGGAGGTGATTAGGGCATTACGCTAAGTCCTACCTTCGCCAAGGCTACGGTGGGTTGTTTGATCTGCGGTTCATGTTGCAACTATTCACCTTTGATCAAACAAAAAAACGGGAGCCGGAGCCCCCGCTTCCTTCACAGTCGACTGGGAAGAATTACAGACGTGGCAAGAGAATGAACATGTACACGAAGTACATAGATGCGAGTACGAACCCTGCAACTGCATGCGTGAAGTTCGCATTCTTCGGCAATTCCATAAGGAAGGATTGGTATGGATATAAATTTATATTATAATAACACATTTTTAACTATTTTGCAAATAAAGACTACGCTATACTATAGCTCTTCACCCCTCAAATGCCTCTTATCGTCCTTCTTTTCACCCTTTTAACGGTTCTGGGAGCACTTTCCCCGCTCCTGACGTTCCTGGCGCTGTTCCAGCAGAAAGAATGGCGTTTTGACCGCTTACTCGAACATCTGCGCAGGGAAGGAATCTGGAACCAGCTCTGGGGAAAGGTACGTCCTACGTTGGCAGCACTCTTTCTGCTCACCGATATCTGCGGACTCTGGCTGCTGCTGAATGCATCCAGCAAAGAAATGCTTCTACAAAGAATCACCGTCGTTCTGACCGCACACGGCCTCTGGCTTGGTCTCTGGAGTGGCCTGACACTTCTGCAATGTGTCCTGCATAAACAGCGCATGCCTGTCTGGACCAAAAAAGCGATGATGATTACCGGCTTGTCATTTGTGCTGCTCCTCATCATTACCAGACTCACCACCCCCTTCCTTCTCCTTGCCCCTGTCATTCTGCTGATCCAGCCGGCACTCGTGCTCCTGGCCTGGTGGATACTGATCCCGCTCGATCGTTATCTCAAAAACAAGCAGTTCACGCATGCGAAGTCGACACGCGGCAAATGGGGAGGCGCAACCGTAATCGGGATTGCGGGCAGTGTGGGAAAGACCACCACGAAAGAACTCCTAAAACATCTTCTTACGGATTTACATCCCCGCGCCA
>CAYRQG010000123.1:0-3547 GCA_964426345.1 uncultured Candidatus Peribacteria bacterium | reverse complement strand
CACCCTTTCCTTAAATAACGCTCATCTTCTCCAGAGACGGATTCGGTATTATCGTCAGAATAGTGAGTAGTTTCTCCCATTCAAAAAACAAGAAATAAGAAATGTATCATAAAAGATGAAAGTACATTACACAACAATTTAATTTTTGTGCGTTCCCATTCATTAAATTATTACTCAAGCAGCAAATTCACCAGTTTTTCATAGAATTGTTTGTAATTTTCCCCGGTCGAAAGCGGAGACAGTCCCGGCTTTCCATTTAGTTCAATCAGTTTCCAGGTGCCATCGGCATCTCTGGCGACATCTACCGTGTACACGCGCTGGGGGTACTGCGTGAACTTTGCATCTACCTGCTTGTACAATTCCAATGCGTCTTTGGGAATATCCTCCAAAAGTACCTCTGTCTCTTTGCCACCCATCGAAATATTGGAAATACGCAGACCGGCAGCAGGCGTGCGGATGTAACAGACGACAATTTCTCCGTTGATGGAAATCATGCGGAAGTCATGCAGACCTTCAATGAGACCCGGAATACCATGTGAGGTATCGATATATTCCTGGAGGAGATACGGAAACTGCGTGATGTGTTTTGCGATGTCTGTTTTGGACTCAATAAAAATACCGCGCCCCTCCGCGCCATCAATCGGTTTTGCAACCACCATGTCCGTGCGTAGCCGATCCAGAACAATCGGTAAATCTGCGGGCGTATAGGCAACGACTGTTTTGGGAACGATCGAGGGGAACATCAATGCGGTTTTTTCTTTGTCGGAACAGAGTGCATCGAACGCGGGATCGTTCAAAAAACGGACATCGCGATCGGGCGGGAAGTCTTCTCCTTTATCGTACAGACTGTCTACCGTAATAGGTTCATTGTGAAAGACGAATTGGTTCTGTTCAAATTTCCAATAACGGGAAAATGTCATTTTGCCCAGATACGTTTTCAATCCGCGGACAATGAAGAATTGCCCGCCTTTGCGTTCCACCATGCGGGCAAGATCGCGATAGGATTCACGGTATTCTTCTTTATTGAACGGGTAACCATCTTCTTCTGGGGCGGTGAAGTACACAGCAACTTTTTTCATATGCGCCCAGTATTAAGAACAGCGCAAGTTACTGCCAGAAAATAGACGACTAAATACTCGGGAAAATGTGTCAGGATTTCCGCTTTTCCAATTCTCGCTGCAAATGTTTCTCGCCGCGGCTCATCACCCAGTTGTGATTGGAGATCAGAATGGGCTTTAAGAAAAACGAAAGAGATTTTAGCCACGATTTTCCAAGCGACACATCCCAATAAAAAAGAATATCCACCATCTCACCCTTCTGGATAAATTCCCATTTTCCGGTTCCTGCCAATTCACCAGTTGCATGTATAGTGAATCCGGTGGGCTCAGAAAATGAATGAACTGATGAATACCATGTGAGCGTATAGGGCAATTTTCCGCGATTTACTATTTTATAGGAACCGTTCAATCCTTTTTCATCGACAGGAATTTCTTCTGTGACAGACACATAACAATCTCCCCACCAGCGCGGGTATCCTGTGGCGTCTTTGAGAATGTGATACACATCATCAATCTTTCCTTTCACGATCCAGTGTGTGACAAAATGATAATCGTGCGTCGACATAATCGTATCGTAACGTTTGCACCGGCACCGGAAAAGAGGAGAATAGACTCATGGAATTCAATACCCTCACCCCGGAAGAAGCACACGTGATTGAAGACAAAGGAACCGAACGTCCGTTTAGCGGCGAATACGACAATTTTTATGAAGCAGGAACGTACATCTGCAAGCGCTGCAATGCAGAGCTGTATCGCTCCACCGATAAATTCGATGCCGGCTGCGGCTGGCCCGCGTTTGACGATGCCATTCCCGGAGCCGTGAAACAACTTCCAGATGCCGATGGCTTTAGAGTAGAAATTGAATGCAACAACTGCGGCGCGCATTTGGGACATGTATTCAAAGGAGAGAAGATCACACCCAAAGACACGCGTCACTGTGTGAATTCACTCTCCATGCGGTTTATTCCGGCCTAGCTATACAGTGGCGATGAACAATCGTTCTCAGGAGATTAATGTGGTATTGCGTCAGGTGTACAACTTCCCTTTTTTCAGCAGCTGAAAAGGCCTTTCTATTCATACGATCAATTTGATGAGTTGTATGCGGCATTTCACAGGTTTCAATAACTCTTTTGGGATCATCTCCACAGGCAGCTACTTCTACAACTGAATAGGTATTTAAGAAAATGTGAGCAGCAACCTCGCGCACGTCTCCGGAGAACTGTGCAATAAGAAACAATCTATAATCTTCAAAAGAGTCATAGTCATACAAAAGACGATCAGCAATATCTTCCGCATCCGGCAGGTCGGTGATGTCCAGAGTGAGTGTCATCATAAATTTGGCCTATTAAAGGCCTTACGACTTAAAAAGCAAGAAAATCGGTCGTTTGCTAAGAGTGCGAATATTGCTACACTCTTGGCCGATTCTTCAGAACACATGCCGATGTGGCGGAATGGTAGACGCGTACGCTTCAGGAGCGTATAAGAGCAATCTTGTGAGAGTTCGAGTCTCTCCATCGGCACCATAAAAGAAACTCATCTTCAATAGAAAAGTAAATCCTCCTATACTACACGCCATGAAGCGTCTTTCCATCTCTCGCTTTGCCGAGTGGAGCGTCCTGGCCGTTTTTGTCTTCTCCGTTCTCTGGAGAGGCGGAAAAGGGTTGGAAGCCACGTGGCTGCTGGCTCTCTGTACGGGACTTTTGACGCTTGTATTTGCTACAAAACGCCTTTTTGGTCTCCCGCTCCACAACACCTCCCGAAAAACCGATGCCCCTCTGATTCTCTGGTTCATGGTGATGCTTTTCACCATTCTCACGATCATCAGCTACGCACACTCTTCCGTCCGGAACTACGGGCTCGATACTGTTCTGCGCACGGTTTCATTCTCGCTTCTTTTCCTGTGGCTCACGCAAAAAGCCGCCGATACCCAGAGCACTCTTCTCGTGCGTTTCCGCGAACTGATGACACTCTCTGCAACAGTGGCTGTCTGTATTGGCCTGGCCGTCTATATTCTCCAGCCCGTGAACCGCTTTGTGGGAACCTTCTTCGATTTCCGTTTCACAACCGATTACTGGCCCAACGCCTGGGGGCAATTCCTGCTTCTGGCCTGGCCCATCATGCTGCTGCAGGCCATGCAGATGAAAACGGCGGCAAAGCGTAATCTCGTGATTCTCTGCATGGGATTGGTACTGGGTTCGCTGATGCTGAGCTACTCGCGCGGGGCACTCCTGGCGTTGTGCGTACAGCTCGGGCTTCTCGTCCTCTTCTTTGGATACCTGGTCCTGAGCGATGTCCGCTACAAGCGCTTCCTCAAGGGGAACCGCATGGTGATTCTCGGAAGTGTCTTTGCCATGGTCGTCATCTCCGGTGCGCTCTTCCTGGGTACAAACGCCATCCGTGCGCAGTATCACGATGTGCAGTCGGTCACAGAAAAAATCACCTTCACCGCATCCGAAGGAACGTCATCCATCGATGAACGCAGCGCCTTC
>CAYRQG010000122.1:0-3684 GCA_964426345.1 uncultured Candidatus Peribacteria bacterium | reverse complement strand
TTTGAGGCTCGTACAGTTCCCGAACAGATAGCTGAACTGGAAGCGAAGTCGACTGCGTCCGATATTTGGGATGATCAGCAAAAAGCGAACGAACTCTTTGCGAAACTGCGTGGACTCAAGAAACAGTGGGACCCGGTCATCGCTCTCAAAGGGGATGTCGATAATCTGGTGGAGATGATTCAGATCAGCACCATGGATGATTTGCCGAGTCTGCAAACAGAGTACGAGAAAGCAATGAAAGAATGGGCGGTGCTGGAACCCATGCTCTACCTCTCCGGAGAGTTCGATCACAACAACTGTTACATCACCATTAGTGGTGGAGCCGGCGGAACCGAGGCGCAGGACTGGGCAGGATTTTTGATGCGCATGTATTTGCGCTACTGCGAACGTATGGAATGGACCACGACGCTCGTGGATAAAACAGATGGTCAGGAAGCGGGTATTAAAACCGCGACAATCTTTGTGGAAGGTGACCCAGCATATGGATACTTGAAGTGCGAAAAAGGAACACACCGCCTCGTGCGTCTCTCCCCCTTCAATGCAAAGAGCTTGCGACAGACAAGTTTTGCACTGGTGGAAGTTCTCCCGGAAATTATTGATACCGATGAAATTGTGATTAACGCGAGTGATCTCCGTGTGGATACCTACCGCTCCAGCGGCGCCGGTGGTCAGCACGTGAACAAGACCGACAGCGCCATCCGCCTCACACACTTGCCCACAGGCTTTGTGGTGGCAGTCCAAACAGAACGCAGCCAGATTCAAAACCGTGAACGTGCAATGAACCTGCTGAAGGCAAAGCTGATTGAAAAGAAGCGCGCGGAAGAACAGGAGCAAAAGCAGGAACTGAAAGGCGCATCACAATCGGCATCGTTTGGTCAGCAAATCCGCAGCTACGTACTACATCCGTATCAGATGGTGAAAGATCTCCGCACCGACGTGGAGACGAGTAATACGCAGGGTGTGCTGGATGGCGATATTCAGGCATTTATTGATGCCGAATTGAAGCGCGAGGCGCGGGGCGGGTAAAAAGCAGAAAAAAATACCTGCTGCAAAAATGTGCAGTATACTGCACTCGTGATTGATGACCCCACCACCCTGGATTATTTTCCGGATGATGCATTCAACCAGGCACTGAACGCACTGGATGAAGCAATACAAAGAAGTGCCGGGCATACAGAATTGCTGGATAAGGTGTCCACTGTTGCTGACATCATTAATAAACAATCAGAAGATGCACGCGTTTTCTTGCGCGCCATATTGGCCGAAAGAGTGAAAAGGATTGCAAGAGCAAACACGGTGAAGAAACCCGATGCAGCCTGAGCGCGCTTTACAGAAGCTCCGTTTCGGCTATCGTCTGCGGGCACGGAGAGGTGGCCGAGTGGTCGAAGGCGCACGACTCGAAATCGTGTAGGCCTCAAAAGGGTCTCGAGGGTTCGAATCCCTCCCTCTCCGCCAGCCTTCGCGAAGCGAATGCTGCCCGCCATAGCAAGAGCGTAGGAGGGCATTTTTATTGAGGAGAGGGCTTCGGCTACGGCCGGCAAGCCACCCTGTTTCGTACATCAAACCTAACAAAATCCTCCTTCCGCCACCTCAAACCACCTCTATAACACCATAAACAAAGCGTTCTCACTACATGGTCCACTGTGGGAAAATTGGGGAATTTTGAATGAACAAAGAAAAACCCCAAAAAGTGTGTATACAAGCCAAAAAATGGCAAACGGTCATGGTCGGCGATACATCACGCATCACAGGAAAATGGTCCATCGTCAATTGAATGTTTACCCCCTATTTCCCCGTGAAATTCAAATTCTCGCTTGCATAACGCACTCTAGGGTCCCTAGAATTCACCTCGTCTTATTTCATTTCCTTTTTTCTTATGAGTTACGTTGTAGCTTCCAAAGTTAAAGAGTTGGTTAACGGCAAGGGCATGATGTCCTCCGGTGACCTCGCAGAACACCTCAGCAAGCACGTCGAAATGTGGCTGGGTATGGGCGTCAAGGCTGCCCAGGCTAACGATCGCAAGACCGTTCGCGGATCCGATATGCTCGCGTTCACACCGGGCAAAATGGCCCTCATTGTGGCTAGCAAGGTCAAGGAATATATCAACGGAAAGAACATGATGTCTTCCGGTGATTTGGCAGAACACGTCAGCGCTCTTGCTGAATGGCTGCTCTCCGAGGCTATCAAGCGCGCAGGCGCTAACGGCCGCAAGACTGTCCGCGGCGAAGACCTTTAATAGGGTTTTTCCTCTAGGAATTGATCAAGGCCTCCCATAAGGAGGCCTTTTTCGTACCTCACCCCTAACCCCTCTCCGATCCGCCCACTTGCCCCCGGAGAGGGGCATACGTTTTTCAAATAAGTATGATAGTGACGAAAGAACCAAAACTCCCCTCTCCCGTTGGCGTATGGTTGGGGCTGGGAGAGGGGGCGGGGGTGAGGTAAGCTACTCGTATGACCATCGCGGTAATCGGCACCGGCTACGTCGGACTTGTCTCTGCAGCATGTTTTGCGGAGCTGGGACACACGGTCTACGGCATCGATATTGATGCTGCAAAAGTGGCGATGCTCCGCGAGGGAAAAAGCCCCATCTATGAACCCGGCCTGGAAGAACTGATTAAGCAGGGACTCGCAAACGGCCGCCTCATTTTTGAAACCGATCTCTCGCTCGCACTTCCCCATGTCGAGATTGTCTTCTCTGCAGTCGCCACTCCCCCGGGGGAAGGATACAAAGCAGACTTGAGTGCGGTGTTCACAGTAGCGGAAACAATTGCAAAAACAGCAGATCATCCGTTGGTGTTTGTGAATAAATCAACAGTGCCGGTGGGAACCGGGGAACTGTGCGAGAAGCGTATTGATGCAATTCTCAAAGAGCGTGGCGTGGCGTGGACGATTCCTGTTGTCAGTAACCCCGAATTTTTGCGTGAAGGAATGGCAGTGCCCGACACCATGATGCCCGAACGGATTGTAGTGGGCGTGAACGGCGACATGCACGCACAGGAACTGATGGAAGAGCTGTACCGCCCCATCACCCGTACGAATAAACCGATCGTCTTCATGAGCCGCGAGAGTGCAGAAATTGTGAAGTACGCGAGCAACGCATTCCTGGCAACGAAGATCAGCTTTATCAATATGCTCACGGAACTTGCCGAAAAAACGGGCGCCAACATCCGCGATATCGCAACCGGTATGGGGCTGGATAGCCGCATTGGACCGCGCTTCCTGCATGCAGGCATTGGCTACGGCGGCAGCTGCTTCCCGAAAGATGTGAAGGCTCTGATGGCAACCGCTAAAGAGTATGGCGTCCCGATGCCGATTGTAGACGCAACCGATGCAGTGAATCAGTATCAGCGCGAGCGCTTCATCAAAAAAATTCTCGGCACCATTCCCGCAGCATCGACTGTGGCTGTCTGGGGACTCAGCTTCAAACCCAAGACCGATGACATGCGCGAGGCACCCAGCATTGATGTCATTCATGCACTCGTGAACGCAGGCCACACTGTGACTGCCTACGATCCAGTCGCAACAGAACGTGCGAAGGCGTTGATGCCAGCAACAATCAGCTATGCAGCTACTGCAATGGACGCGGCAAAAAATGCGGATGCGCTCGTGGTGCTGACCGAATGGGATGAGTTCCGCGGAGTAGGTTTGCAGGACATCAAAACAACCATGAAAGGCACACTCCTG
>CAYRQG010000121.1:0-3882 GCA_964426345.1 uncultured Candidatus Peribacteria bacterium | reverse complement strand
AGTCCGGCAACTGCTCCTCCACCGTGCTAGACTAGGGCGGAAACAGCCTGCGCAGATGCGAGTGCCATACCGCCAAAAACCGTTCCAATACGACGTGCCTGTGAGCGAAGAGTTGTGTAAGACATTTCTCCTTATAGTAGCATAAATCGAGTCTTCACGCTACTCTCTTTTCATCTGTTTTCCAGTTATGAGACCTCGTTCCCGCACTCTTTTGGCTCATGCAGGCCACCCTGCGCTGCTTGTGACGGATCTGACAAATATCCGGTATCTGACTGGAATGAGCGTCAGCAGTGGATTATTGCTCGTTTTGCCAAAGGGGTACATTCTTTTTGTTGACAGTCGGTACACCGAAGCGGCAGAAGAAGGTGTCTACGAGGATATCAGTGTGCGCGGACTGGCGGATATTCCTGCAACCATCAAAAAAATCCCCGTTTGTGCGTACGAAGAAGAGAATGTCACTGCTGCCAGACTGCGCCGCTGGAAGGCAGCATGGAAGCATATCAAGCTTGTGCGATCATCCGATGCGGTTGAATACTTTCGACGCAGCAAAGACGAGAGTGAATTGAAGTACGTCCGTCGTGCAGAAAAAATCACCAAGGAATTACTCCGCCGCATTCCGACAGTCTTGAAAACAGGGATCACAGAAATCGGACTTTCGTGGAAAATCGAGCAGTGGGCACGCGAGCTTGGAGCAGAGAAAATGTCTTTCGAATCCATTGTGGGATTTGGCTCTCACTCAAGCCGTCCGCATCATCATTGCACCACGCGGAAACTCACGAAAAATATGATTGTGCAGATTGATATCGGCGTTGTGTATAAAGGGTATTGCAGTGACCGCAGTGCAGTCTTTTTCACAGGTCCCATCCCCAAAGAGCAGGAGCGGGCGTACAAGGCTGTGTACGAAGCGAAAGAAGCGGCAAAGAAGATCTGCAGAGCCGGTATGTCCACCAAAAAAATTGATGAAGCTGCGCGAAAAGTTCTGCGATCCTACGGAATGGAAGAGGCTTTTACGCATTCACTGGGCCATGGCGTAGGGCTCGATATCCATGAAGGAGTGGGGTTATCGTCCGGCGGTCGCGAGGATACATTGCTCAAAAATGAGGTCATTACCATTGAGCCGGGTGTCTATTTCCCGGGTAAATTCGGCATTCGGCTGGAAGATATGGTTATTGTACAGTAAATAGTTCAAAAGAATATTGAACGTCAATCATCGATTTTGTCATGCAGAGGTGCAGGAAACCGAAAGCATTTTCTGGTACTATAAGGAGAAATATTTACATACACACACAGTCCATGCTTCAGAAGTTTTTCAGCAGTATTGTCCTCGCATCTTTGTTTGCGCCGGCCATGGCAGTTGCCGCCGATACTGCACACAGTGCGCCGTATGAGCAGGAATTTATTCTCACCGCGTACTATTCACCGCTGCCGGATCAGTGTTGCTACATTAAAGGAAGCGAAATGGCAGACAAAGTACTGAATGGAAACGGCACGCATGGAGCCGATGGAACGGCAGTGTATCCGGGCATGCTCGCAGGACCTCCTACGTACGCATTCGGCACACGCATTGTTCTTCCGGGACTGGGAACGATGACCGTGCACGATCGCGGTGGTGCCATTCAGGAACTGAGCAATGCACATCGTCTGGATGTATGGGCGGGGTATGGGGAGGAAGGGCTGGCACGTGCACTCGAATTTGGCGTGAAGCATATCCGCGGGACCGTGTATCCGCCGAGCAGTCAGCAACCCGCCGAATCGATTGATCTTGCAAAACTTCCTGCACCGCTGGATCAACTGAAGCCTTACATTGTTGCAGAGAACACACTGCCTTCTACGGAACCCGTTGCAGGTGATAAAGGAATGACGGTTCAGGAAATGCAGGAGCAACTGAAGACAATCGGTCTTCTGAAGGCGCAGCCAAGCGGCTTCTTTGGCGAAGAGACGAAGAAAGCGCTCGCACAATTCCAGCAGAATTACCAGCTCGAAGGAGATGGAACAAAGCTGACATCCATCACCGCTGCGTACCTGACTGCTGCAGCCGGTATGGATACAAGCAAGCAGGATCCTGTGTCTTTTATTGGAAAGGAAAGCAGCACGGCGGACATTCAGCGCGCACAGCGTCTGCTGCGCTATTTCGGATACTACCGCGGTCGTACCAATGGCCAGTATTCCGATGCTCTCTTTGGAGCTATTCTCAATTATCAGAAAGAACAGAAACTCGTGGGTGATGCGACCTCGCCGGGTGCGGGTCGTATTGGACCAAAGACCCGCGGACTTCTTGTGGCCGAATGGCAGAAGCGCATGGTCATTCAGCGCGCAGAAAAACTGATCGCCCTCAAGCGCGTATCCGATGTCCTTGCTGAACGCGGTACACTCGTAAATGCGTTTTTGAGCCAGGGGCAGAATAACAAAGCTGTGAGGGCAGTGCAGGAACTTTTGGCTGCTCAGGGATTTTTTGATCACAAGCTGATCAATGGAAACTTTGGTGCTGTCACAAAGCAGGCAGTCACCGAGTATCAGATTGCACGCGGTCTCATTAAAACAGACAAAGATTCCGGCGCCGGTACCATCGGCCCTGTCACACTCCGTACCATCCGTCAGGATCAGGTGCAGCAGCTCTACAGGGTTGTGCGCGCGCAGGGGTGGGACAGTCTGTAAAGATTTTCTAAGCTTCAACGATTCTTGACTGTTCGCTTAAAAGGCGAATAATTGCCTAGATGCTTGAAGGTTCTTCTGCCATTGAGGCAACGAACGACAGTCTGAGCGATATTGTGAATCGTCTTCCTTTAGAGAAACAGCGGCGCTTTTGGAGTGAACTTAAAGAAACAATTACCCATCTGCATGTTCTAAAGCTTTATCCTCATGAGCAGAGTCTCTCTTTATTGGCTGCCAAACATATGGCAGCTTGTTTGGATATCCTCAGTGATGCACATGAAGAGAATCCACAGTATGCATTTACACAACTCTATGATTTTGCAGGTATCCAACCGACTATTGAGTCCGATCATCAGAACATTGATATTCCTGCATTGCAGAAAGACCTGCAAAATGGTCTCGCTCTTCGTTATGTGGAATTGCCATCAACAGGAGAGCCATCGGATGATTTCCATGATCATCTGTTTCAGGCAGTTACACATGCCAGAAATGCAGAAATATTGAAGACAGAGGCTATGCAACAAGTGCATAATAGAAAAGCCGGAGAGCATTTATTATTGGCGTTTCAATGGATTAACCGCATCTCGCACGTCTATAAGATTGATGCAAATATTCAAAATATTATAGATGCCATCGGATTGAATGTGTCTGCGTATGCTTCACATCAGGAATCTTTTTCTTCTGCCAGCAGTCGTACCGAAACAATTCTTAATCGCTTAAAAGAAAATGAAATATTGCTTGATGCTGATTATTCATTTGCTTGCAGCGCAGAGACAGCAGATATGTCATCTGAAAGTGACATATTCCTGCAGAAAATCAGAATGTTTTTTCAAAGTTGCAGAAACATCATACAAAACATTATGAAAGGTCTTTGGAAAAGAAAAGACAACGGTTGATTTTCAGGGAATCTTTCTGCACTCTGATACCTCTATGCGCAGATTCATTCTCGTCATTGCCGCACTACTGATGCCAGTCATGGCTTCTGCGGCACCCGCTACTGTTCCTGTCAGCCGGTACGATGGATTTCAATTGGTGTGGAACAGCATTCATCGACCCACAGAAAAGACATCGGAAAAAGCCTACACGGATGTGCCGACATCGGACCCGATGTACGCAACCATCCGCTACGCGAAGTCGAGAAATATTCTCGGGGATTTTGAAACGTTCCGTCCGAAGGATCCGCTCGATGTAACCTCCGCTCTCATCTGGTTATTCCGCACGCGCAATCTT
>CAYRQG010000120.1:1582-3920 GCA_964426345.1 uncultured Candidatus Peribacteria bacterium | reverse complement strand
TGAGGATAAATGCTTATTTCGCGTCCGTCTTCTTGGTCAAATCAAAAGTGACATTGAGGGTCGTGACCACCGGCAATGTGTTGGAATCCGGATCGTAGGAAGAGGATGAGATGGAACCGTATCCTCCGCCGTAGCCACCGCCTGCGTAATCACCGCTGGTGGCAATGGTGAGGCTGCTGACCTTGGTGAGTGTGACACCCATCATGTCTTCGTAGACTTCTTTCTTGTCGTTAATCTGTTCAATCAGCTCATCCTTCTGTTCCTTGGCGTACTTTGCTGTGTAGTACAGGCGGACATCCCATGTGGTGCTGCAACCTGCTTCCTGAATGGAATCATTCATGGAAACGGCGGCATCTTTCTTGATGTCGCGGATGTAGAAGGTAGCAGTACCGCTGAAAGTCGGCTCGCTGGTAATACTATCGCTGTAGCTGCTGTACATGGACGGAGAACCGGTTTTGCGGATCTTGCCGTTCTGACCAACAATCTCCTTAATAGCCGCAAACTTATCCTGGAACATCTGACGGAGTTCTGCACGGGGCAAAGCACTCGGCGCATCGCAGGAGACTGCCAGATTAATGCTGTCCGGCGTCACCTCGTGGGCAACAGAGGCATCGAGAGAGATGTAGGCAGAATCAGAGGGGGCAAAATCAGCGGCAAAAGCAGTCGGAGCTGCCAGAGCCAAAACAGCAATACCGGATAAAGAAAAGAAGCGGGACAGGGACATAGAATAAAAGAGGAAAATGGATAACGATGGACGTCGTACTCCTTTTTCGCGGTCGGAGCTTTTAGCGTCACATTCTTCAGAATCAGAAGCACCTGCTGTTCCAATGTGGAATCAACGGCAACAGGAGTTGCGGCGGTGTAGGTGTATCCCGTGGTTCCCGATGCCACACTCACCTGAAAGAAACGTGTCTTTGGCTGATCAGTGCGGGGTTGGGCAGTAAAGGTATGCAGGGTCACCTTTTCACCATCAATGGTAAGGCTGGTGGTATCTACTTTGGTATAGCCCGCCATTGTGCTCACGGTCTGGATGCTGGCTTCGCTGTATTCGGTAGATGTCATCTGCTTGGAAAGCGCTTCACGCGTCACCGTGACTGTTGCGAACTGACCGGAGAACGGCTGATCGGCCTGGAACGCAACCACCACTTCCGGCGGCACTCCGCGCTGATCCAGTGCAGTACGATCAACCACATGCCATCCGGAGGGAAGACACGTACCCACGGCGCCATCCCAATACTGATTGGTACAGGCTACTGCGGTACTTCCACCGCCACAGGCGGCAAGAACGAGCAAACTAAGGGCGGAAAGCAGGAATTTCTTCATGGAACGGATGATACCAGAAGAAACAGGGCACAAAAGCACATCGCATTTTTTCGTGGCTTCTCCGGAGATACGAATAGACAACTAGACGAAATAATGCGTAATACTACCCATAGAATTGAGCAAAGACGGGTTTCGTGATACAATAGATAGATTTATTTGTACTGAGCTCGTCTACGTATGCGTCACTCCTCTCTCACACACATCGCCGTTGCTCTCACATTTCTCCTCGCTCCGCTGAGTGCAGGAGCAGTAGGAAACATGACTGCCAACGATTCGATTGCGGGTCTGGGAATGACAGTGCAGGTGCAATCGATGAGTGCATCGAGTGATGCGCTTTTGCTCGTGGAAAATCCCAACGGAAAAGAGACCACGCTTCCGGTGAAGACAGACGCGAAAGGAAGTGCAACCGTGAATGTGAGCGGCAAAAATACACAGACAGCCGGCACCTACACTCTCACGCTTTCAAGTAACGGAAAGAGTATGGCCACAACGACTGTGGCCGTTCTTCCGGAAACCATGGACCCTGCCATTTCCGAACTGCAGTCCTGGTCTCCGCACATCCGTGTCACGCTGCGCGATTCCTACGGTAACATTCTGCCGGGCCGTCCGGTGGCACTCGTGAGCAGCCGCAGCGACGATCGCATTACGGCACTCACCCCTGAAACCGATAAAAACGGCACGCAGGAATTCTCCCTCAGCACAAAAACAAACGGCGCCATTCATATCCGCGCGGTCGATCTGCTGAGCGGCAACACGCTCACTGCGAGCGTGGATATTGAAGCCGGCCAGTCTGTTGCCATGGGTGGCGTCGCCCCCAGCTACAGCGGAACCTACGACAACAATACAGGCCGCAAGTTCTATGCCCAGGTGGGAGGCAATACGTTCGATCTCGTCGACAGCTTCGATGTAGTCGCCCCGCTCTCCCTGCCTGTTGGAGAAGAAGCGCAGAAGGTGGTAATCCGCGCCATGGATAAGAAAGGAAACACCGTCGAAAACTACGTGGGAACAGTCTCCT
>CAYRQG010000120.1:0-1562 GCA_964426345.1 uncultured Candidatus Peribacteria bacterium | reverse complement strand
CCGATCCGCAGGCCACACTCCCGAACTTTGGAACCTACACCTTTAAAGAAAGAGATCTGGGACAGAAGTCTTTCCCCCTGGTCCTCACCTTCCGCACTCCCGGTGATCAGATTTTCCGCGTGAGCGATACGAGTGATGCATCGATTATGGGAACCGCCACCATCAGCGTTGGCGGCAACGGCCAGTCCGGTGCACACGGCATTGTCATTACGTCTCATAAAGACGGTGACACGGTCAACTCCCCTATGATCATCATTGCCGGAACCGGCCCCAAGTACGCAAACCTGACAGTGATGGGCGGCACGGAAGATGTGACTGGTTCCACCGATGCCAATGGCGCCTTCGCGATTCCCATCACTCTCTCTCCGGATCTTCGCGATTTCACCATCCGCGTGCAGGACGACACCCGTCAGAATGATTCCGGTCCTCTGCACCTCATTTCCGATACCGGCGCTCCGACTATCGGCAGCATTGTCTTCTCCCCTTCTACTCCCAGCGAAAACGATAAAGTGCTTGCTGTTGTACAGAGTGAATCGGGACTGAAAGAGATGACTCTGAACATTCAGGACACCACCACCAACACCGATCTCTCTGTTCCGCTGATTGAAAATCCGTCTGCATCCGGATCGTACCAGGCATTCTTCACCGCTCCTGCCGGAGGGACGTATCAACCGTCTATTACCGCTACCGATAAAGCAGGCAATACCACAGAGGTGCGCAGTATGCTCACCATTGGACTGCCTACCCTGCCCACCGTCCAGAATGTCACCGCCGAAGCGCGTGTGAATGCAGTCGGTCTGCAGTGGGATCCCCTCAGCGATTCTTCTATTGATGGCTACCGCGTCTACGTGGGCGAGGAAGCAGGGAATTTCCTGTACACGCTCGATACCGGCCGTGTGACCACCAAGGCCACCGTTGCCGGACTCACGCCGGGAAAGACGTACTACTTTGCAGTCACCGCGGTAAAAGGCAGCACAGAAAGCGCCGACAAGGGAACAGTCGTGCAGGCCATTCCACTTGGACTCTCGCTCAAGGTAGCTCCGGGTGATGGCACACTGCAGATTCAGTGGACCGCCCTCTCCTCCGATCTCACCCTCTCGGGATTCCAGTTGGAATACGGAACGGAAGACGGCGTCTACACAGAAACACGCGATCTCAATCCGGGACTGCGCACCTATACCATCCGCGATCTCTTAAATGGCGTCCCCTACTTTATCAAGCTGACTCCTATTACTGTCACCGGCGACAAGCTTGATGATCTTGCTGCCAAAGGACAGGGTGCGCCCGATGGAAGCGGCTTCCATGCAGGACCCAACGATCCGGTTCCGGGAAACCTCGGAACCACACCGGGCAACGTGCACCCCGCCCCCTCCAACCCGGGCTCCGGTCTGCCGACTGCAGCATGGATCGTCATTGCAGCTCTCGGACTTGCAGGCGCTGTCTATGGCTGGCATCGTCGCACTGCTGCCCGCCACACCGATGCCTTCCTCCAAGCCATCCAATCTCAGTACCACAAATAATAAGATGTCCGCTCGCACGCTATCCATAGGTGGAGCGACCTA
>CAYRQG010000119.1:0-3936 GCA_964426345.1 uncultured Candidatus Peribacteria bacterium | reverse complement strand
TTGCCTTGGAGCCGGTGCTCAAAAGAGTCGTTACGTATGCAGACGTTGATGATCTCCTTGCCTGGTTTCCCTCGCTTAATAATTCCCCCATTCGTCTGCATGTGGGGGAAAAAGAGAAAACGGAGGTTGTGTCTCAGGCAGGTCGCGAGATCTTTATTATTCTCGACGCTTATATACAGGAAATGCGAAATAATCCAACAATAACGAGAGAAGGAGATTTGGAGTTTCATTACTTTTCAGCTGATTATGATAATCAGTAATCTGCTGATCTCGCCAAGAAGATAGGAGAATCGTTGTGAAGCTGCGGGTGTCATAAAAATCATTTTCTGTATATTGCAAATTCAAAAAAATGTCCTAGCATGTATTTTATGGGCTTTCGACTAGTGGAGGCAGGATTACGAGAACGGCAGTTCTTGGTGGGGAATAATTTGGAGAGAATTGAATGGTCGGCAACCTTTGTTCAGTCAACAATAGAGGATCGCAGAGCGATGCTGTGCGCTCTTCTTTCGGGAGCAGGAAAAACGCCTACAGACGCTATCATCAGCGATTTTATGGCCCTTGCCGATGAACAAGAGCGTCCCCGGAATGGTCATACGATGATCAAAAACCAGGCACCCATCAATGGACATACATCCACAGAAGATTCGTCGAATTCCGCACTCGCACTTTCTGTATTGGGTCCTTCCATGACCGATCTAACACTGGATGAGCAGACAGTCATTCCCGTGTCGCTGGGTGATTTATTGCAATTCAAAGAGCGTATTGAAGCGCAGACGCACATTCCAGATCCTGCAGAGTTGCAGTTGCAAATGGAGGAGGCAGCAGTGATTTTTAGCAATCATGGATTAGAGGTGATTGAAAATAATCTACCGATTGCAGATGGTGAGCTGGCACCACTCAGTATGGCGATTACTATCCGCAAAGGTGTCATGGGACCGGATTTTGATGCTCAAATTTCTGATTGGCAGACACCCGGTGGCGCGTTGTCCGCAGACCCTGTTGTCGTTTTTGGTGCACGCACACTCACTGAGTCATTTCTTCCCACTGTGTCTGATCCTATTTTGACGCAAATGGATGAGACAGCCTTTCAATTTGCAAAAGCTATTCGTTTGCCCGCGCAACATCCGCGTATGAATGATGGGCAGATGATGTCTGTGATGAAAAAACTGCAACTCTCTGAGGAGGATTCTCCGCAGAAAATCATTGCAAAGATTGCTGCTGCCATCATGTTTGTTCTCGGCAAAAAAGCTCCTGTACGGGATGTTCGGGAAGTTCTTTCTCATGCGCTGGGTGTGCCACATCGCAACAGGATGTTTACATTGTTAGCTGGGCAAAAGGAGTGGGCGGTGATTGAACCTGTGTCTGACTATGTCTTTGATGCACCTATTCCCGTGCCCACCCCTTCACTTAAAAAAAGAGGAAGACCACCAGCAGTAAAGAAATCAGATGTAGCGGAGGCCGCGCCCCTATCAGGAGCCGATGATCGGTCGCATGCCCTGCAGCCTATCGATATACAGGTTTCTCGTACCAGAAAAAGACGCAAAAAGCAGATAGTCACTACAGAGAAGGCGGTTGAGTCCGATGATGCAGTGCCAGCACTTCAGGTGGTTATCCTCGATATTGTTGCACAGCTTGCAGAGACATTGAAAAGGTCTGTGACAGTGGCAGACCTGCGACAACACGCCATCAGGGAAATTGAGGATACCAAATTGTGTGACGCAATTATGACCCTTCTTTCTTTACAGCAAGGAGCAACATCTGTTTCAGAAACGATGCTTCACTCTTTATTCTCTGGTGCCGATGATTCGCTTCCGCCTGCTGAGGTTCATCCTGAAACAGCAGAGTCCGCGTCCGTCATTGTTGCTGAGGATGAAGATGATTCAGTCGCCGAAAAGGGAAATGAAACCCCTCAAACTCTTCGTGATGTTGTTCTGCGGATCGTCAACGAGCTCTCTGCCATTACAGACGGCGCTCCTACTGTCCAGGATCTGCGCGTTTATTTTGATATGGAGGAAAACGATGGGCCCGCAAAGCGTGCATTACTTCCTCTTTTTGCACGCGTTCACGGAGGAAAAATTATTACGCCCGACATGCTTGCCAGTACGTTCCCATCCAACGGAAAGCCATCACCACTTGATATGTCATTCGCTGATGTTCAGGCGAAATATGGCACAGTGCAAAAGCGGAATTCTGCCTACAGAAAGAGTGGCCCCTATCGTGCACAAGAATATGTACGCACCATCAGTCGTTTACGTGAATCACCCAGGAAGAAACATGCATTGAAACCGGATTCAGACGATCTTGAACCTGCTATGCCCGACCTGTCTGACCCAGATGCCATTCCCGCTTATCTGGAATTTGGTTCGATTGGTTTAGGGGCAACAATCGAACTGGAGATAGGCAGAATGTTACATCGGGTTTTACAGCTCGGTAGAGGAGTGACATCCATGAATATTCATAAAATTTGCAGATCCATATGTGCGGTGCATGCGGATAGGCGCACAGTTGCAAGTGTGATTGATGCAATAAACGCGCGCGATACAGCGATTGCCGAGTTACATGAACACTTTGGCAAGTTGGAAGACACAGCCGGTGTGACGTTTCAGGAGGATATTGATGTGGCGGTTCGTACCAATGGCGACAGGTACACAGGACCGATCAATAGCAGTATAAAATTTAATGAAGATCCGCGGTTTGCGAATAGAGCCGGCATACTCGATAACCAGTCGACAAGACATCGTCTTTTGAAAGGGAAAATGCCACAGAGAGAAGGAGCAGTTCATGAGGATGATCTTGGCCCGGAGGCAGATGCAGACAGATACATGAGGCAACATACCTCTCTTACATCGTATGAAGATTTGGTGAATGGTAAATTTTCTGCAGATTTTGGCGATGATGAAGTGGAAGAAACCCCCACCGATGAACAGCTTGCTGCTACCGAAGAAGGAACAGAATCATCCGCACTGGGCTCGGCTGAAGATTTTGCTAGGCTCGGTATTGATCCCTATAAATCTACGAGTGCCAAGCCTGGATCGGAAGCAAAAGTGTCAATGCTTCAGGCCCGGCATGAGGCAGGGCTTCCTTTCTGGCGTGATGATGATAACCACGGCCAGGGGTCCCCGTTGGATAAAGATGTAGAGGGTGAATATATGTCATGGGAAGAGCGAAGCGTGGTCTAAATATTGCCAAAAATCCGCTTGATCTTGCCAAAAACCTAGGCATACTGCCGGTCTCGTTTTTCCTATGCGTCTTTCCGAAGATACATCTTTGGCGGTTCTTCATCCCAGTTTCCAGCAATTGCTCGATGCTGTGGAAAAAGCACGCGCAGAATTGGGGGTGATGTGCGATGTGTATCAACAGCGCATTCATGATGTATTGGGTAAAAAAGGTCGCTCATTGGAAAGCCCTGCTTCCAAGAAATTAGTCAGCGTGATTTGCAACGGGTTTTTTATGCGCATGCTGGATTTAAATGTCTATTTGCAGGATCAACCGGCAGAGCAGGGCAATGAAGAAGTTCTGCCTGCTGAACAGGCACCTGGCCATATCCGACTCTTTGTTCCCGATGACGATGATGCTCCAGATCCAGATCCGGATTTGCTTCCTTTTGCAGCTGTCGCAGGAGAAACATATACGGTTTGGGGAGCCTGACATCGTTCGTAATATGTCGCAGAAAGCCCTCTTCCCCTCTATGATCATTCTATGATCGAACAGGTTTTTTCGCAGGCGGAGCATCAGCTGGAGATTTTGGATATTGCTGCATCCGGGCCGGTGGCTGTGTTGGCGAAAGAAAGGAGTAATTCTGTTCTTGTCGTGCGTTTGCATGGCGATGCGATTCTGGAACATGCGATCAATGTTACTGTCGAAGCAGAGGCACGCTGCATCATCATGACCATCAACAATACATCGGGTCCTACTATTACCATCACCCAAAAAGGG
>CAYRQG010000118.1:3446-3972 GCA_964426345.1 uncultured Candidatus Peribacteria bacterium | reverse complement strand
CCCCTTCACGCTGCATCGATCGATGTCTGGTCGCCCCTATCTGCGCGATCACTTCTCGGGCATCAGTGCAGATTTACCCGCTGCCTGTCCGCACTGCGGCGCACACGATTTGCTTCCGGTGGGAGCTGGCACGCAACGGCTGGAAGATTTGATTGCAAAAATTTTTCCAACCGCACGATTACTCCGTGCCGATAGCGATACCCTGCAATACCCGGAACAAATGCGCACACTGCTCGAGAAAATGCGCAACCGCGAAGCAGACATCCTGCTGGGTACACAGTCAGTGGTAAAAGGACTCGATCTTCCGGGCGTGACGCTGGCCGCTGTGATGGTGGCCGATATCGGACTCTCGCTCCCCCACTTCCGCGCCGGCGAACGCGTGTTCCAGCTCCTCACGCAGCTCACAGGACGCAGCGGCCGTGCGCAGGATGGCGAAGTGATTATCCAGACATTCCGGCCCGACGCACTGGAAGTGGTAGCGGCGTCGCAGCATCGCACACGCGATTATCTGGAAACAGAATGGAAG
>CAYRQG010000118.1:0-3410 GCA_964426345.1 uncultured Candidatus Peribacteria bacterium | reverse complement strand
ACGGGCGGAATCGAACGCAAAGAAACTGCACGGCGCACTGCTGAGACTTATTGCCGATAAGCAGATGAAGGCCTTTGCAA
Organism: uncultured Candidatus Peribacteria bacterium; assembly: GCA_964426345.1. Classification (GTDB taxonomy): domain Bacteria; phylum Patescibacteriota; class Gracilibacteria; order Peribacterales; family Peribacteraceae; genus CALREJ01. The sequence continues at coordinate 3,330 of CAYRQG010000118.1, read as the reverse complement.
CGGTTGCCCCCACGCTCTTTGGCGGCGGCAAAGTGTGGCATGTGCTGCTGCGCGGAAATGACATTCGCACACTCCTGCCGCAACTGGATTTGAGCGATGCTGTGGTCGACATTGATCCGCTGGATTGTATTTAGGTTGTAGGAAAGTAGGTTGTAGGAATTAAAAATAAAAAGTTCCACAAGTCCTACCACCTACTTGTCTACTCACCTACCGCTCTCACTTCTCTTATAAAAATATATTTTGCATAGATTTCATTACATATATAAAAATACCTGCTTTATAGTGAGTCCTCCTTCCCCTCTTTTAATATGCATAAACGAATCGGTTTCAGCATTCTTGCTGTCTCTCTTTTATCTCTGTCGCCTCTTGCATTGGCAGAAGGCACCTCCCCAATATTTGTCACATCTGTCGGCAATGACCGCTACGTTGGCGGCAGCGATGTGAGCGTCAACCAGCCGGTAACCGGCGATCTCCTCGTGGGAGGCGGCACTGTGAAAGTAAACGCTCCCGTGTCCGGAAGTATTCAGGCACTGGGTGGAACGGTGATTATCGGAAACACTGTGGGCGGCAATGTCCGTGTGTTTGGCGGCACGGTCATCATCATGAAAAATGTGAAAGGAAACGTGGTGGCTGCAGGCGGAAACATCGATATCCAGAAAGGAGTCGAAGTGGGCGGCAGCGTCCTGACCTTTGGTGGCCAGACAACGATTGATGGAAACGTAACCGGCAATGTCACGTTGCATAGCGGTGTCATGGCACTGAATGGCATTGTCCGCGGAAACGGGGATTTCCAGGGTGACTCTGTGATGATGAACGGTCGCATTATGGGAAACACTGTCATTGCTGCCCGCACCATCACACTGGGCAGCGCCGCACAGATGGATAAGAATCTGCAGTACTGGCAGGTGGACGGTGAGCGGACCTTTGACAATGCAGTAAAAGGAACCGCAACATTTGATCCTGCAATGGCCATGCATGATCCAGAACAGAAAACAGGCTTTGGTATGATTGCCGGCATCATCACCGCTCTCACTATTTATTCCGTGCTCTCGGGCGCGCTGATGATGGGACTCTTCCTGCTCCTCACAAAAACATTCTTCAAAGATGCTGCAAAAACACTGAAGACAAAACCGGGCATGAGCTTCCTTATTGGATTGCTGTATTTCCTCGTCACCCCGCTTGCAACTGTTCTGCTGCTCATTACAGTGATCGGTCTGCCCATCGCGATTGCAGTCGCACTCCTCTTCCTCCTGAGCATTATTTTTGCCAAGGCTCTCACGGCCATGGTGTTCACACGCTACATTGAGGCGCAGTACAAAAAGAAATGGAACACATGGGCAATTTTTGGCATCAGCTTGGCTATCTTCCTGTTCCTGAAAATGGTTGCTTTGGTTCCTGTTGTCGGATGGATCATTACAACAGCTGCCGTACTGATCGGCTACGGCGCAGTGCTCCGCGTGAAGTACGAACGCTATAAGAAAATTATGTAATTCGCTTGGTTTGAAGGTTTAAAAGTAAAAAGTGTAAAGGTTTCTAAAAGAAAGCTCTCCAAAAAAATCGAGGGCTTTCTTTAAAAATAACTTTCAAACTTTACAACTTTGCAACACGCAAAGCATGTAAAGCTATCCCCGCAGCCACCGCAACATTCAACGATTCTTTCTGTCCCAGCATCGGAATCATCACCACGCCATCACAAAGTGAGAGAATTTCCGGCGGCACGCCCGTGAGTTCGTGCCCGACAATAAGACAGACTTTGTCTGCAGGTTTGTAATCGATAATATCCACCGCATCGGGTGTAATTTCCAGCGCAACCAGACTCCAGCCATCTGCTTTGAGTGTTGTGAGAATCTCCAGCGGATCAGCAAAGTTTTCCCACGGCACAAACTCTTCTGCGCCAATTGCGACTTTGGAAATTTCCTGACGTGGCGGAATACCCGTGTAGCCGGTGAGATAAATTTTTTCCACATTCATGGAATCACTCGTTCTAAAAAAAGAACCAACATTCCAGAGAGAACGAACGTTGTGAGCCAATAAAGAAATCCTCCGCTCCATAATTCTTAATTCATAAATCGTAAATCATTGATCACACTTTCATCACCTCTTCTTCCTTTGCTTTGCGCAGTTCATCCACACGCTCATTGGCTTTGTCGACTGCTTTCTGCAATTGATCGGTGAGAGAATTTTTAACGGTTTCGTTGGCTTCCTGCTTGATGGCATCCTGTGCCTTCTGGCGTGCCTGACGAATCGAAATGCGCGCATCTTCCGCCATTTTGTGTACGAGTTTCTTCATCTGCTCGCGGCGCTCTTCGGTCATGGCAGGGAGCGTGAGGCGGATCACCACACCATCGTTCATGGGGTTCACACCAATGCTGGATTGCTGAATGGCTTTTTCAATCGCCTGCAGAACCGAACGGTCCCACGGCTGAATCACAATCGTCTTTGCATCCTGCACAGAAATACCTGCCACCGCCTTCATATTCATGCGCTGGTCGTAGGCATCTACTTCGATATGTTCGACAAGAGCCGCGCTGGCACGACCGGTTTGGAGTCCGGCAAACTCTGTTTGCAGGAAAGAAAGCACTTTCTCGATATCGGATTCAAAGGTGGCAATTCTTGGATCTGGCATGTCCGGATACTAGCAAAGAACTCGAAAAAGTTAAAGCTACTGCAATAGAGTTATCTGTTACCTGTTATCTGTTATCGGGATCTTTAAAGGATGTTATAGAGAAAAGCACTCTATCCAGATAACAGGTAACCAATAACAAATTACAAATTACCCGTGAACCAACGTTCCAATATCCTCTCCATTCACCACCTTGAGGAGATTTCCCACATCGGTGAAATTGAACACGCGGATTGGGAGCTTGGCATCCTGGCACAAGCTGAATGCAGCCTGATCCATCACGTTCAAATGCTTCTCGAGCGCTTCCTGGTAGCTGAGTTCTTTGTACATGACTGCATCGGTGTTTTTATTGGGGTCTTTGTCGTAGATACCGTTCACGTTCGTGGCCTTGAGCACCACATCGCAGTTGAGTTCGAGGGCACGGAGTGCGGCGGCACTGTCGGTCGTGAAGAACGGGTTTCCGGTTCCACCGGCACAAATCACAATGCGCTTCTTTTCGAGGTGACGAATGACGCGGCGGCGGATGTACGGCTCTGCCACCTGCGGCACCTGAATGGCCGATGCCACGCGGCAGAAACACTGAAGGGATTCAAGTGCTGCCTGGAGAGCAACACCATTCATTATGGTTGCAAGCATTCCCATCGTATCGCTGACTGTGCGCTCAATCCCACTATCGGTCGTATCGCGGTAGCGCCAGATATTGCCGC
>CAYRQG010000117.1:0-4031 GCA_964426345.1 uncultured Candidatus Peribacteria bacterium | reverse complement strand
CAGAGCAGGCGCGCGTAGAAAAAGCCCGGGAAAAAAATGCCCAGGAAATCACAAAGATGAATGACACATTCCAGGAGGAAAAACAGGAGACAGAACAGGAAGAGCGTGCAAAAGCCCAGGCTGAATTGCAGACATTCAGCAGCGACGAGCTGCCGAAGATCGGAGAGGCGTCCGTTGCGGCACGTACAGAGGCGCTGGATAAAGTTGAATCAAAGGCCAAAAAAGAGCTTCCTAAAGCGCATGCCGCCCTTTTGGAGAAGGCAGTATCCGGCATTCTCATTCATTAATTCTTTCGTTCACTTATTATGGCTATTGTACCAATGCAAAAAGTCGCCGTCGTCGCTCATAAAAAGCACGAAGCCGAACTGCTGGAGCTTCTCCATCAGGAAGGGGTGATGGAAATTTCCGAACTGCCGGATGTCGGTCAGATTAATACCGATGCCGTGCCGTATCACGCAGCTGAACTGGATCACGTGATGGCAATTCTTATGCCCTACGCTTCCACACAGACCCTGGCGGTGATGTCTGAGCATGCAACTCCTGCCGATATTGCAAAAGCGGGAAAGAGCGAGAAAATCCGCACGATCATCGATCGCGTCCATGCCCTTGAACAGCAGGATGCAGAGTTCAAGCAGCAGCTCACAGATCTGGATCACGGCCGTCTGCCAGAGGCCTCAGGCCGCAGCAGCGCCTCACCCGATGAAGGCACCTATTTCACCTCATCCAACGTGAAAGGTGATCTCTCCAAATTCGGAGGCGACATGGCTGCCGGAGCGCATTCCGGACAGGTAACCGCACGGTCCGCAGAGGTGCGTCAGATGGTGGAAAAACTGCACAAAGAACTGGCGCAGTTGTCCGCTGATCTGCCACTGCTCTCCCGTGCACGCCAGTTCGTCGCGTGGATGAATGAAATCGAAGCTGCACGCAGAACTGCAAAAAAGACGCACTCCACTGTTACGCTCTTCGGATGGATTGCAAAAAGTCTGTTCGATCCGCTGGAGCGCAAGCTGGCAGCCATTTCCCCGGCAACCGCTGTCTTGAAAGTGGCACCGGAGGAAGGAGAGCAGGCCCCCATCCTGATTAAAAACCCGGCCTGGCTGAAGCCATTTGAAAGCGTCACGTTGCTCTACGGTCTGCCACAATCCGGAGAGCTGGACCCGACTCCTCTGTTGGCTCCGTTCTTCATTCTGTTCTTCGCACTCTGTCTTACCGATTCCGGGTACGGTCTGGTGCTCGCTGTTGCGATGGCACTTTTCATCTGGAAGAAAAAGATCGCATTGAAAGACGGACCCTTGTGGTGGCTCCTGATGATCGGGGGAGTTATGACGTTCTTCATCTCGATTCCTTTCGGAGGATGGTTTGGTATGTCGCCGGAACAGGCTCCTGCATTTATGACAGAAACACGCGCAGACGGTGCACTGTGGTTCAAGGGTCAGGTATGGAATCTCGGTGCGACACCGGGTATCGCCTTCTTCCAGAATCTTTCCATTGTTCTTGGTCTTATTCACCTGGCCTTCGGTATGTTCCTGGGAGGAGTATCCAAGGGATTGCGTGGCAGCTGGGTTGAAGGTTTCTGGATGGACTGGACACAGCTTGTGCTCCTGGCATCCGCTATTGCCTACTTCTTTGTTCCTGCTGAATTCAAGCAGATGACATTGATCGCAATTTTTGCGTCTGTAGCCCTCGTCATTTGGGGGAAGGGCTATGGGTCTGTTTGGTACATGCGCCCGCTGTACGGATTCCTCGGACTTTTGAACCTTGCCATGAACATGATGAGTAACACCCTCAGCTACCTGCGTCTTCTGGCGCTCGGTCTGGTGACGGGTGCGCTCGCCCTTGCGGTGAACCTTGTGGCTCAGCAGATTGGTGGTTTCCTGCCTCCTGCTATCGGTATTGTTGTCACCATTATCATTTACATCGCCGGTCACACCGTCAACATCGCCCTGAACGTTCTTGGAGCATTCATTCACTCGGGCCGTCTCCAGTTCGTTGAGTTCTTCAGCCAGTTCTTTGAAGGTGGCGGACGTTCGTTCAGCCCTTTCAAGCGTACTAAAGCCCTGTAATATTCTCCCTACCATCTTTCCCCATTCTTTTATGAAGAAATTCCTTCCCCTGTTTGCAGCCGCAGCCGCTCTTCTGCCGGCAGTCGCCTTTGCGCAGGATGCCGTAACAGGCGCAACGCCTATGAACTACTGGGGCCTCGGCCTCGCACTTCTGGGTGCCGCTCTGGCAACCGGTTTGCCGTGTACAGGTTCTTCCATCGGTGTGTCCACAGTGGGACAGGCTGGTGCCGGACTCCTCACAGAAAAGCCGGAACTCGCCGGTAAGGTGATTACACTCGCCGTTCTCCCTGGTTCTCAGGGTCTCTACGGAATGGTGATCTCCCTGCTCTTCCTCTTCAGCTTCGGTGGACCGCTTCTCTCCGGTGATTTGAGCCTCGATCTCCCTGCAGGTATCGCCCTCTTTGCTGCATTCATGCCTGTTGCCATTGCAGCCGCTACATCCGCTCCCGCTCAGGGAAAGGTGTGTGCTGCCGGTATGCACATGCTTGCACGCGATAGCCGCCTTGCTGGTCGCGTGATCACGCTCGCCGCTCTTGTGGAAACATACGCCCTGCTCGGATTCCTTATCTCCTTCTTCATGTTGAACTCATTGAAGGATTCACTTCTGAGCTAATCTCCCACCCTCACCTCTCATGGCACTCTCACATATCCGTCAGGCAATCACATCGGAAGCAGACTCAGTCATCAAGTCGCTCACCGCTGATCACACCTCCGCCGTTCAGACACTCAAAGATGCTCACAAGCAGAGTCTCCAGCATGTGCGTACGACGATCAGCCAGCAGAAGACCCAGAAGCTGCACCAGCTGCGCTCCCGCGCAGAAGGACATGCGTCCATGCTCACCCGCCACGCGGTGTTGCAGCGCAAGCAGGAGATTCTGAACGATCTCTATCAGTCTGTAGCGGAATCGCTGGCAAAACTGCCCGCTGCCGATCTGGAGAAGCTGCTGCACCAGTGGATCGACACACTGCCGGAAGGAGGTGTCATTCTCCCCGCAAAGCCACACGCAGCCATTCTGAAAAAAATCTGCGGCAGCAAGCACGAGCTTGGCGAATCCATCCCAGCCAGTGGAGGATTCCGGTACGTCGGCAAGAGAGAAAACCGCGACTGTACCTTTGAATTCCTGGTACAGGAAATCCTGCGCCCGGAGACGGAAATCGCTATTGCTGCACAGCTCTTCGCATAACGTCATGTCGCCATCTTTCCTCCAACCCCGGCAGATGCACGCCTACGGCCACGGCCGCGTGGGTGTATTGCAGGAGTACCTTCTGACGCAATCGGAAGTGGAACGTATGGTGGCAGCAAAAGATACAGACGAACTGGCCCGTATTATCACCGAACTGAAACTCAGTTCACAGGTGGAATACAACAACAATCCGCACCGCTTCATCAACAATGTCGAACGCTGGCTGAAGACTGAAGTCGAATCCATGGTGTCCGAAAAAGAGCGCGATGTGTTCAATATCCTCTGGATCAAAGACGATGCATCCCTGCTTGCGTATCTCCTGAAAAAACACCACAACTTCACCTCGGACATCAGCACAGAGCCGCATGTCGGCGCCACTGCATTTGATCCAGACGATCTGCGCACGCTGGTGAACGGAGGAGATGCCCCCGCATTGCCGGAGACGCTCCGCACGTTCATCCGCACCATGCGTACAGATGGCACGCTGACACCACAGCAGATTGATACGAGGGTCGCACAGTTTGTCGCACACGAGCAGATTGCCCTCGCAAAGAAAGGAAGCGAGGCCATTCTCCTGTATGTGGCGCATCATATCGATTTGCAGAACATCCGCACCGCACGCCGTCTCCGCAAGGATGAACATCCCATGGATCATCTTCTCTCCGGCGGAGAAATCAGCGTGTCACGCTACAGCCTTGACCCCGCACGTCTTGCAGACCTGGTCCGCGGATCGCACCTCGGCTCTGCGCTGGCAGATAGTATTCAGACTGCGGAGGATTCCTCC
>CAYRQG010000116.1:0-4039 GCA_964426345.1 uncultured Candidatus Peribacteria bacterium | reverse complement strand
GCAATGATGTGTGTCCGTGCGGAAGCGGGAAGAAGTACAAGAAGTGTCACGGAAAGGATGAATAAGTGATTCGGATCATAATTGACTAAATTTATTATTATAGTAATAATATTTATTAGGTCAGTTGTCCTTTCTTTCACCGCTAGCTAGAAGTGAGGTTTGCAATGTCTGCGACGTCAGTGAGTTTTCATGCGTATATGGAGCGACAACAATGCGAGGGTTTTATTTGTGTCGTGCGTGGCGAATTCAAGTGGGAAGCCCCCAATCTCTTTGAGCCGGAATCATGGCGAGGAGCTTTGCAGCCACTCGTTCATGGGAAGGTCCGCGAAGGAGAAACCGTGTCAGAGACGCTTGCGCGGAAGCTGCGTCAGGAAGCGGGAGATGTGTTTGCTGGAGTGGCTCTCACGTTGATTGCAGGCATTGAGCCTCTCATTCTGAACAACTGCGCCCACTGGGGTGCATTGGTCACGTTTGAGTCTGCTCGGTACATCCAGTTGCCGCCCAGTACAGCTGGTCCGCGATTTGTGGCATTCTATCAGCTCGCTTCCATTGTTGATCTGAAGACTACTTATAAGAAGACCGACATCGTGCCTTCGGACATTAACGCAATGTTCAGCGATGATGCTCAAATTATGAGACGACTCGCGGGACAGCAGTGAAAATCGGCTGACCAGGAGTGAGCGCATAACGTGCGTTCACTCTTTGGTAATGCCAAAAAATGTTATAGCAATGATGAAGAATTTTGCTTCTTCCTTTTCTTCCTGAGCGCATTCACCAGTGAATCCGGAATCGGAAGCGCTGCTTCGCGTACCACCCATCCCACGCCATCCAGAATTCCTCCTGCAATGCTGGTCGATTTTTTCTTCGGGGCCGGTTCAGGTTTTTTGGTAGCCATAATCACAGAGGGGGAAATGTACACATAAAGACACGCTCTGCATTCATTCCTGACCAAAAAGATCCTGCAGACCGGGGATGATTTGCAATAAAAAAATCAGGAAAGAGGTATACTGATTCCCCATGTCTCCCCAGAAAATAATCGGCCACGCCCGCCAGCTTGCAGAACTTGCCGCAGACATTGAAAGCAAGAACATCGCGCATGCGTATCTGTTTGCGGGAACGCCCAACCTTGGAAAGACGACCGTCGCCCAGTGGTTTGCGCGCGAACTCCTTACTGACGGAAAAACGTTTGAAGAAAAAGAGGAGATCGATCACCAGATTGCACATCTCATTCATCCGGATTTAATGGTGCTGGATCAGCTCTGGATTGAAGACAAGTGTGAGGATTGGGGCGAGATTGCGATGTCCAGCAACGTGCCCCAACAGCATCGCGCAAAGGCCCCTGCCATGCGCACGGACACGATTGGGATCGATGATGTCCGGGAGATTCAAAGCCGCCTCCAGGAGACAGGGAATGGTCAGTATCGCTTTTGTATTATCCGCGGGATTGAACGCATGCAGGAGAGTGCGACAAACGCACTTTTAAAAACGCTCGAAGAACCACCTCCCGGCCGCATCTTCCTGCTCACGACTGATTCATTGCAAACAGTGCTCCCCACCATCCTCTCCCGCTCCCGCGTGCTACGGTTCCAGCGTGTGGCGGATCGCGAAGTCGCATCGGTGTTACAAGACACCGAAGAAGAAGATCGCCGGTTCATTCTGCATCTGGCGCAGGGCGCACCGGGTCGTGCCATTCGTCTCTCCAAAAATCCCGATGCATTGCGTGAAGAAAAGCAATTGCATCAGCAGGCGATGTCTTTTTGGGACACAGAGTCCCTCATCAATAAAATGACCACACTTACACCGCTGCACGAACGCGCAGCGGAATCCGAACGGTTCCTGTTTCACCTGGCATTGGCTCTGCGCGAGAAAGGTGACTACACGCATGCCCAGCAAAAGGCGCTCAATGAGCTGGTCGAGGGACTCCGGACAAATGCCAGCCGCCCATTAATGACAGAACACTTTGCGATGCAGATCGCTGCGTAGGAATTATGATTTAAGAATTGTGAATTATGGGTATTTGGGTCTAAAACCGTAATTCTTGACTCATAATTCATAAATCAGTTACTGGTTTTAATAGTGTTGCAGCAAGGTTTTTTACGCTAAAATGGCTCCTCATGGATATTCGTTACCACATCACCGGCGGGGTGCCTCTTCAGGGGGATGTCACGATCAGCGGTTCCAAGAATGCTGCACTGCCTCTCATTGCAGGATCTGTTCTGGTGAGCGGGGTAACAGTGCTTCATAACGTTCCGCATTTGCGCGATACAGACACACTCCTCAAGATTCTCGAATTCCTTGGTGCCACCACGCATGTCGATAAAGGCACTGTGACGATTGATACCACTAAACTCGAAAGCAAACCTATCCCGGCAGAATTTGTCTCGAAGCTCCGCGGATCTATCGTGTTACTCGGTCCTCTCCTCGCCCGCTTTGGCGTTGTTGAAATGAATTATCCGGGTGGATGTGTGTTGGGCAAGCGTCCGGTCGAAGCGCATGTTCTTGCACTGGAACAGATGGGTGCTGAAAACATGAGTACGCCCGACGTCATTCATCTCCAGGGAAAACTGAAAGCAGGGCGCATTATCATGCCGGCCTTCTCTGTGACTGCTACCGAAATCGCCATTTGGGCTGCAGCCGGCACAGTCGGTGAAACACGCATCGATATTGCCACCGCAGAACCACACGTCCAGGCCGTAGCACGCATGGCGCAGGAAATGGGGGCGAAGGTGGAGGGAATTGGCACAAACACGCTCATCATTCACGGAGTCGGACATCTGCGTCCTGTTGAATTCCGCGTGCCGTTTGATTATCTGGAAGCAGGATGTTTCGTGATTGCAGCGCTTGTGACCAAAGGAAAGCTGCGCCTGCACGATGTCGATGCCGACGATTTGATTGTCTTCCTGGATACCATCCGCCGCGCCGGAGGACTGTGGAAATATGATCCCGCCGAGCGCGTGCTCTTTGTGGATGGCGAACTTTCGTTCCTCAATGCTATGAAGGTCCAGACTGGTATTCATCCCGGTTTCCCGACGGATCTGCAGGCCCCTATGGGCGTCCTGATGACGCAGGCCAAAGGCGTGAGCCGCATTTTCGAATGTATCTTCGAAGGACGTATGGCCTACCTCTACGAACTCGAAAAAATGGGTGTGCAGGTGGAGATTCTCAACGCGCACCAGGCGCTCGTCATTGGTCCAACGCCCCTGAAAGGCCGCACCGTTGCCAGCAACGATATCCGTGCAGGCGCTGCCATGGTCCTTGCCGGACTCTGTGCCGAAGGCCGCACCATTGTGACCGATGTGCACTACATTGAACGCGGATACGATCGTCTGGATGAAAAACTCCGCAGTGTGGGCGCCAAGATCGAGCGCGTGGTCATCGAAACACCCAAGCCCGAATCATCGGCCGCTTGAATTGCCTCACCCGGCTCTAAGGAGCCACCCTCTCCAAGCCCCAACCGCACCCCACTGGAGAGGGGCAGAGTAAAAAAGAAGATTCCAAAACCCGATAACTGGTAACCGGTAACAGATAACCCGTCCAATCCCAGCCCTAGCCCTAATCCTAGCCCTCCATTACAATCCTCCCATATGGCTCAACTGACATTCACCTCTCTCGGCGGCTCCACCCTTAAATGCACCGGTGGTCCCATGCCTCTCGTTGTCTTCCCGGCAAAAATCCAGGACGGCATGCTCAACTTCATGCCCTCCCCCCAGGAAAGCCCCAGCCGCGAAGTGATTTCCTGGCCAGGGGAATACGATGTTGCCGGCATTACCGTAAAAGGAATCGGCCAGAAGGAAGGGCAGAAAGTGTCCTACGTGATTGATATTGATAACGTGCGCTTTGCCTTCCCCGCTTCCCCGCTGGAAGACTGGAGCGACGAAGACATTGAACGCATGGGCGAAGTACATGTACTCGTTCTTCCTGCTGAAGATGTAAAAAAGTGTCAGGCTCTCCTCGACGTACTTGATCCCCGTATGCTCTGCATTGTTCCCGCCGCCGAGGGGAGCCTGCACCCCGATGTCCTGAAGGCCTGTGGTGCAGC
>CAYRQG010000115.1:0-4071 GCA_964426345.1 uncultured Candidatus Peribacteria bacterium | reverse complement strand
GTCACTATTACTCTCTTAAGTAGTTCATCTACAATAACCGCCGATGCGCATCTTATTTGTCAGTGGCGGATCGGGCGGACACCTCACTCCTTTGGTGGCAGTGGAGCGTGCGGCGAAGGAGATTGATCCCAAAACCAAATCGCATTTTCTGTGTTCGGTAAAAAGTGCGGACGCCGATTACCTGCGTCACGAAAAAGTGCAGTTCACGCAGGCGCCCATGCCGAAGAAAAATATTTTTCTGCCGGTTACCTATTTGAAAAACGCACGGATTGCGCGGAGGATTTTGAAAGAGTTCAAACCCGATGTGATCTTCAGTAAGGGTGGCGCTGTGAGTGTGCCGCTCTGCAAAATTGCCGCAAAGAAAAAAATCCCGATCGTCATCCACGAATCCGACAGCGTGATGGGCAAAGCAAATATGATGATTGCCCCACTCGCCACCGCCATCTGTCTTGGCTTTCCCCCGAGCGATGAACAGCGGAGCTTGGGAATTACACCGATTGTCACCGGGAATCCAATCCGCAAAGCGATGACCAAAGGAAGTAAGAAGCGCGGATTGGATCTCACGCACTTCACCGGCAAACATCCGGTGCTATTGGTACTGGGCGGAAGTCAGGGGGCAGAATCTCTCAACGATGCTATTCGTATTCACCTGAAAGAATTACTGCAGGTGTGTGATGTCGTGCATATCACCGGACCCGGAAAGAAAGGCGCAAAGAGACAGGCAGGATACTGGTCCCGGGAGTTTGTGTACGGTGAACTTGCTGATTTGTATGCCATTGCAGATATGGCTCTGTGCCGCGCCGGAGCTGGGACCATCAGTGAATGTGCAGCCAATGGAATTCCCATGATTCTCGTTCCCATCCGCGGACTCGCGAATGACCATCAGTTTGAAAATGCAGTGCGCGTGGAATCGAAAGGAGCAGGAATGATTCTGGAACAGACACATCTCGAACGTGATCTCGCAGCGGCAGTCACATCACTCATCGGCAAAAAAAATAAAAAGTATATGCAGATGCAAGCTGCAACCGCTCACCTGAAGCAGCCGGAAGCCGCTCGACGAATCGCGAAGATTCTTTTCCAATGTATTGCATCAAGTCGCTCCCGCCGTTAACGTCTACACCTATGTACAAATTCCTCATCCCCCTCTTTGCATTGGCGTTGCTCATCGGCTGCACGCCCAAAACCAACAACACCACAGATCAGACCAGCTCAACATCCAGCATGGAATCATCCACTGCAATGCAGTCGAGTGTTTCTCCAAGTGGATTTGATGGCCAACTCCTCACCGGCAAGCACACAGTTGTGTTAAAGACCTCCGAAGGCGATATCACTGTTGAACTCGATGCAGACAAAGCTCCGAAGGCTGTTACCAACTTCGTGATGCTCTCCAAAATGGGTTACTACAACGGACTCACCTTCCACCGTATCAAGGAAAACTTCATGATCCAGGGTGGCGATCCAGAAGGAACGGGTCGCGGCGGACAGAGTATCTTTGGCGAAACCTTCGAAGATGAAATCACCGACATGCCGTTCCAGACAGGTACGATTGCCATGGCGAACCGCGGACCGAATACAAACGGCAGCCAGTTCTTCATCACCGTTGCACCGACTCCGTGGCTCCAGGGTAACTACACGATCTTCGGATACGTGACAGCCGGTATGGACGTCGTGAACAAGATCTCCAAGATGGAAACCGACAGCACCATCTACAAGAAGACACACCCCGATTGTGATATGCCGGGCCAGTCCTGTGGTAACGACCTTGCCACACACCCCGCCACCTTCTCACCGGAAGTTCAGGAATAAGAATTATGATATATGAATTATGAAAGGAGGCTTTTGCCTCCTTTTTTGTAATCAAAACGCCAATGAATAAATGGGCATAATTCATAATTCCTCATTCATAATTCCTAGGTTTTAGCCTATACTGCCGCCCTAGTGTTTCTTCCCTCTTTTTCTATGTCTCCCTTCGAAGGCGATCTGCTCACAGGCACACACACTGTTACCATCAAAACTTCCCATGGCGATATTGTTCTGGAGCTCGAGGCTGATAAGGCTCCAAAGACCGTCACCAACTTTGTGACGCACGCCAAGAACGGCTACTACGACGATCTCATTTTCCACCGCGTGATTCCCGACTTCATGATTCAGGGCGGTGATCCACTCGGCAACGGAACCGGCGGCGAAAGTATTTACGGCGATTCCTTCGAAGATGAATTCAATGATCTCGACATGGTCCGCGGCATGATTGCCATGGCCAACGCCGGTCCACACACACACGGCAGCCAGTTCTTCATTACAGTTGTCGATGCTCCGTGGCTGCAGAACCGTCACACCGTCTTTGGCCGCGTGATTGAAGGCATGGATATTGTCGACCTCATCAGCAAGGTAGAGCGCGATCACATGGATAAGCCGCGCACCCCCGTCACCTTCAAGCCGCACGTTCACTAAAACGAATACATCGGTCCCCCGGTCCCATTTCTCACATCGTCCACCTCTCCCATGCGCACCCGCTTTGCTCCGTCCCCCACAGGCTCCCTCCACATCGGCGGACTCCGCACGGCGCTCTATAGTTATTTGATTGCAAAGCAGACAGGCGGCAATTTTTTCCTGCGCATTGAAGACACCGATCAGGCACGCGAAGTGGAAGGGGCAGTCGATATCATTTTGAAAGGACTGGAATGGGCAGGTATTTCTCCGGATGAAGGCGTGGTGATGCAGGAAGGTGTTCCCGGTGAATCCGGAAACTACGGGCCGTATTACCAGTCCAAGCGTCTGCCACTCTACAGAAAGCATGTCGATGAATTAGTTGCCGGTGGCCACGCGTATCCGTGTTTTTGTACATCTGAACGACTGGAACAAATGCGAAATGCCCAGGCAGAAAAACACCAGGCGCCTATGTACGACAGGCAGTGCTTGAGACTCAGCAAAGAAGAAATCGCCACGCGCATTGCCGCCAACGAACCGCACGTGATCCGCCTGAAAGTCCCGCACCACGAAACGATCACCTTTTCCGATGATGTCCGCGGCACGGTGAGTTTCCAGGGCCACACGATTGATGATCAGGTGCTGCTCAAGAGCGATGGATTCCCCACGTATCACCTCGCACACGTTGTCGATGATCACTACATGGAAACCGATTTGGTGCTCCGTGGAGAGGAATGGCTCTCCAGCCTCCCCAAACACCTTCTGCTCTTCAAAGCCTTCGGCTGGACGCCTCCGCGCTACGCCCACGTGGCACTACTGCTCAACAAAGATAAGACAAAGCTCAGCAAGCGTCAGAACTCTGTGTCCGTGGAAGAATATATCGATAAAGGCTACCTGCCCGAAGCCATCGTGAACTTCATCGCGATGCTCGGATGGAACAGCGGCACCACGCAGGACATGTTCACACTCCAAGAGTTAATCGAACAATTCAGTCTGGAACGCGTGCAGAAAGCAGGCGCGATTTTCGATACCGAGAAACTGGATTGGCTGCAGGGACAGTGGATGCGCAAGCTCACAGTGGATGAATTCGTGAAGCGCATTTCGCCCATAGTCGAAGCCGCACACCCCGAAGCTGCCGATGATAATCAATTCGAAAAGAAAGCAGCGCTGATTCAAGAGCGCATCACCTTCTTCCATGAGGCTCCGGACATGCTCGGATACTTCTACAAAGCGCCGAGCGTGAATCTGGAACTGATTGCCAGCAAGAAACAGAAAATCGAAACTGCCGATGTTCCCCGCTATGTGAAGATTCTCGTCGATACTCTTGAACCGATTGATGCTGGTAACTGGAATGAAGCGACGATTGAAGCAGCAATCCGTGCAGCGATCGAAAAAGAAGGTATTAAACTGGGGCAACTCCTCTGGCCGCTGCGCGCAATTCTGACGGGCCGCGAATACAGCCCAGGCGCGTTTGAGGTGGCGACGGTGCTGGGGAAGGAGGAGGTGATGAAGAGAGTGAAAGGGGCACAATAAAAAAGCTCCAGTCTTTCGACTGGAGCAGGATCTTCACATCGGAACGAAGTATTGAGATTTGAGGTTGTCAGCAATCAAACGCTATAACATCTGCAGGAACAAGTGCCAGTT